>JBDTXY010000105.1:0-8609 GCA_040005945.1 Acidobacteriota bacterium | reverse complement strand
GTTCGGCATGAAAAATCTCGCCATTCTGGGCTCGACCGGATCCATCGGACGTTCTTCGCTCGACGTCGTGGCCGCGTTTCCGGACCGGTTTCGCGTCGTGGCGCTGGCGGCGGGACGCTCGATCGAAAAACTCGCGGAGCAAGTGGCGCAGTTCCGGCCGGAGCTCGTGTCCATCGACGCGCCCGCGGACGTCTCGCGGCTGCAACGGCTGCTGCCGTCGGGTCTCTCCTGCCGGATCGTCGCGGGGGCGGAGGGTCTGAACGAGGCCGCGACGCACGCCGACGCCGATACGGTGGTGGGCGGTCTGGTCGGAGCCCTGGGGCTGCGCTCGGCGCTGGCCGCGATCCGCGCCGGCAAGCGGCTCGCGCTGGCCAACAAGGAGCCGCTGGTCGTGGCCGGACCCCTCATTCTGGCGGAGGCCGGGCGCAGCGGCGCGGAGATCGTTCCGGTGGACTCGGAGCACAGCGCGATTCATCAGGCCATGCGGTGCGGGCGTCCCGGAGAGGCGCATCGGCTCGTCCTGACGGCCTCGGGCGGCCCGTTCCGCGAGCGGCGGCTGGACACGTTCGACGCGATCACCGTCCCGGACGCGCTGGCGCACCCGACCTGGAAGATGGGGCCCAAGATCACGATCGACTCGGCCACGATGATGAACAAGGGGCTCGAGGTCATCGAGGCGCACTTTCTCTTCGGGCTTCCGGAGGAGCGGATCGAGGTCGTCATCCATCCCCAGTCTTTGATCCATTCCTTCGTCGAGTTCGTGGATGGATCGTTGATGGCGCAACTGGCCAAGAACGACATGAAGTTCCCGATCGTCTATGCGCTGTCCTATCCCGAGCGGCTGTCCAACGCCTTCGGGCGGCTGGATCTGGTCGCGATGTCCCGCCTGGATTTCGTTCCGGTCGAGCCCAAGAGATACCCGGCCCTGGGGCTGGCCCGCGCGGCGCTGACCGCCGGCGGCGCCATGCCAGCGGTCTTGAACGCATCCAACGAAGTCGCCGTCTCCGCGTTCCTGGAGGGGAAGATTTCCTTTCCCGACATCGTTAACGTGGTCTCGGAAACCATGAACGCCATCGGCGAAACACGCGCTCCCGACAGCCTCGAGGCGGCCGAGCAGATCGACCGGCAGGCACGCGACGCGGCCGGCACGATCCTCCGGCGGCGCGCCGCCGCTGTGGCCACCTAGCCCTTCCACGCGTTCGAAGGAGTCTTCTTGACGATTCTCAGCAACACTCTGGCCCTCATCCTCGTCCTGTCGGTGCTCGTGGTCGTTCACGAGTTTGGCCACTTTGCCGTGGCCAAGGCGTTTGGGTTTCCCGTCGAGGTCTTCTCCGTGGGCTTCGGAAAGCGGCTCTTCGGGCGCAAGTGGCGCGGCACGGATTACCGGGTCTCGGCGATTCCGCTGGGCGGTTACGTCCGGGTCATCGGACTGGGGCCGGACGAGTCCACGATCAGCGAAGGGAGCTCCCGGGAAGCCGAGCCCGTGGGCAAGCGGTGGCAGCGCGGCCTCATCCTGCTGGCCGGCCCGGGAATGAACCTGGTGCTGGCCGTCGCGCTCCATACACTCGTGTTTTCGATCGGCGTGAGCGTGCCGGCCTACGAACTGGCTCCGGCGGTGATCGGCGTCGTCGCCAAGAACTCGCCGGCGGAGAAAGAGGGCCTGAAACCGGGCGACCGCATCGTCTCCATCAACGGCACCGAGACCCCGCGCTGGCGCGATGCCGAGTACGTGATCGCCGTCAACGCGCGGTCCCGGCTCGAGATGGAAGTGGACCGGGCTGGAAACGGAATCTTCGTCCACCTGACGCCGCGCGGCGTCGGCAAGTACGACTACGGCGACATCGGCGTCTTTCCGGACGTGGGGAGCGATGTTCGGGGCCGTATCGGAACCGTGGTCTCGGGCAGCCCCGCGGCCGCGGCCGGCCTGCGGAAGGGCGACGTCTTCGTCTCGGTCGCGGGCCAGGACATCCGCGGCGGGCCCACCGAGATGCAGGACAAGTTCATCGCCACGGTCCAGGCGAACGCGCCGCATCCCCTGGCGGTCCGCTACGAACGGGGCGGCAAGATCTTCGAGACCACGGTCCTGCCGCGCAAGGAGGGAGACGTCTGGCGCGTGGGAGTGCAGATCGGTCCGGATGTCCCCGAGGTCCTGGAGCGCTTCCCGATCGGTCAGGCCTTCGTCGAGGGGTGGCGGCAGGTCCGCACCGAGGTGCGCCTGACGATGTCGATCCTGGGGAGGCTGTTCCGGGGAGCGGCGAGCATGAAATCGATGTCCGGACCCCTGGACATCGCGAAGTTCTCGGGTGAAGCGGCCCGCACGGGTGTGGTCGCGCTGATCGGACTCATGGCCGCGATCTCGCTCCAGCTGGGCATCTTCAATCTCTTGCCGATCCCGGTCTTGGACGGCGGCCATCTGTTCTTGCTCGCCGTGGAAGGCGCCGTGCGGCGCGACTTCTCGCTGCGGGTGAAGGAGCGGATTCTGCAGGTCGGGTTCGTCATGATCCTGGCGCTCTTGGCCGTGGTCATCTACAACGATCTCTCCAAGAACTGGCCCGCGGGGTGGTGGCCGTTCTGAGTTTCGGAGCGGGCGCGCGGCGCGCCCAACGATTCTTGGAGACCCGTCAACGAACCGGCAAAGCCGGGGATCGCATCACCGGAAGCCTCGGCGTTCCCCCGGCCAGGGTCGCGAAGGGTTGCCCCTCCGGCGGCCGCATGGCTTCCACCGTCTCGTGAAACGTGCGGCGGAAATCCAGGTCGTCGCTCCAGTAGTACGACCGATTCGGACAGGCGTCCTTCTGCGCGCACAGGCCCTCGACCGAGCAGGAGTGCGACAGATCGCCCACCTCGCCCCGGCGGGCCATGATCTCGCGCAGCTCCGCGCGAAAGCGCTCGTAGGCCGAACCCAGCCAGATCTCTTCCAGGCTCGAGCCGTGGACGTTGCCCAACACGGCGGTCTTGTGATCCTGCAGGATGCAACACGTGACCGCGTCGCCGTTGGCGTTGAGGGTCATCGAATACCACCCGACCAGACAAAACTCGTGAAGCTGCGCCGCGGCTCTGGCCTTGCGGGCGTCCGTGTCCAGGAGGTGCCGCAGCTTGACCTGGGCGCGCCGCCGCAGGGGCGCCCGGGCGAAGACCGCGCGCGTCGCGGCGGCGATGCGCTCCGCGATCGCGCGCTCCCAGAAAGAGAATTGCTCCAGATGCTCGAAGTAGTCCTCGGAGAGGACGTCCTCATAGAGGCGCAGCATGGCCGCGATGTCCTCCTCGGACATCGTCGGCATCGGACGCACGGGATAGAGACCGTTCAACCAAAACGAGTCGGCGCCGCTCTCGCGGAAGACGCGGGCCATCTGGGGCAATTGCCGGTAGTTGTCCTGGTAGACCAGGAACTGGAGCCGGATGCGGCAGTCCGAGCCGGTCTCCCGCTTGATCGCGGCGGCGCGCCGAACGTTCTCCAGCACCCGGTCGAAGTTCTTCGCCGTCGTTTGCATCATCGCGGCGTAGGACTGGGAGTCCGCGGTGTTCAAGGACACGCAGATCTCGTCGCATCCCGTGGCGAAGAGCGCGCGGACCACCGGCTCGGTCAGCAGAACCGCGTTGGTCGTCACGTCGGAGATCCGGAGTCCGAGCTCGCCCATCCGTCGGATCAACGCCTCGGCGTCCTTGCGGAACAGCGGCTCGCCGCCGCCCATCAGCCGGACCCCGCGGACGCCCAGGGCCTTCATCTGTCCAAACAGCGACTCCAGCCTCTCGGTGGAGAGCTCGAAATTGCCGGCGCGAATCTCCGAGGTCGAGCAGAAGAAGCAATCGATGTTGCAGCGGTCCTGCCATGAAATCTCGACCACGCGCGGCGGCGGTGCGGGAGCTCCCGCGATCGCGTCGAGAATCGCTGCCTTTTCGTCCGCGGTCGTGCGTTCCCAGGAGTAGGCCAAGGGTCGATCTTATGCCCGGGGCTGCGCTTGCGGGACGGCCAGGCGCGGAGCCTGCGCGGCGATCCAGCCGGAAAGCCGGCCGCACGAGCCCACGAACAGAGCGCCGGCCACCGCCCCGGCGATCAGGAGCCTTCGGTCACCGCGGGCGGCGATCTCGCGGATTCGCGCGAGCGCCAAAACGCCGAACGGCGTCAGCAGCAGCTCGGCCGGAGCGCTGAAGCGGCTCTCGACCAGCGTGGGCAGGTAGACCGAGACCGAGGCGGCGGACGCGAACAGGAGACCGAAGCCGGCAAAGCCCAGAGGCTCGCTGAGGCTGAAACGCCGCCGAAGAAAGACCACGATGCCCGCGAGGCATAAGAAGAGGAAGGCGTAATCGATGATCGACAGCGGCCACCGGTACCAGGGGTGCGCCGAGACGGAATACGTCAGGAGGAGGTCGTGGTCGAACATCGCGAAGAGGTGGAGTCCCGTCGTGGCCGCGTAGGCGAGCGGCCTCTCGCGCAGGAAGGCGCGGGGGGAGGGCTCCGACCGATACAAGGGATTCCGGTATAGAAGCTGCGGCCCCCCGCCCGGCCAGAGCGCGGCTCCGTACTTCAAGCCGGACATTCCCCAATGCGCCTGGTCCCGATAGAGCGACTCGACCACCAACGGCTGAAGCTTCCCAAAGGCCCGGAAGTTCGAGTAGAGCTGCGGCGTCACGGGCAGCAGCAGGGCCGCCAGGAGGAGGGGAGCGGCTGTGATGCGCAGCTCTTTCCAGATCGCCTGGCGGAGGAGCCAGAGAACGCAAACCGCCAGAAGCACGGCGAGGTTCGAGGGCCGGACCATGGTGGCGAAGGAGACACAGAAGAGCGACGCGGCCGCGCGCCTGGCCACGTTCACCGGTGCCGCCTTCGGCGGTTTCGCCGGAGGAAAGCTCAGGAGAACGCCCAGGGAGACCAGAACGGCCGAGAGCGAGTCGGAAAGCGTCTCGGTCGTGCGCGCCAGGAGAAAAGGATTCAAGGCCGTCGCGAAATAGACGGCTCGCGCGAACGCCGAAGATCCCACGATCGCGCCCAGCATCCGCGCGCCCGCGGCGCAGACGGCCAGGTACATGAAGAGCTGGGCCAGGAAGACGCAGAGCCGCACCGTCTTGGGGTCGAGCGCGCGAAACCCCGTGCAGATCGCCACGAAGAGCGGGTACCCGTAGGTGCGCCACTCGTACGCGGCCGCCGCGAAACCGCCGTGCGAAAGGCGGCGGGCCAGCTCGGCGAAACCGAAGGCGTCGTAGATGAGGCTCTGGTATCCCGAGAAGAAAAGGAGGACACCCAATCCGACCGCGAGCAGCGTCGCGACCGTCACGCCGCGACCCGCGAGGGCAGAAGCCTTCAAACCCTCGAGCCTTCGGGGGTGACCGGCTCCGGAACTGCGGCGGCCGCTTGGTGCAGCGAGTCGGCCCGAGCGGCGGCGCGAGTCTTCTCGGCGCGAATGAGGATGAGACCGCCTTGATCGCGAACGAGCGGGATCGCCGTCGCCAGGTGGTCGGTCGTCCGAAGGAGGCGAGGGGCTCCTCCCTGACCGAACCAATTCACGACGTGGGGAGGCAGGAAAACGCTCGTCCGTAAGGAAAGTTCGAAACCCGCCGGCTCCAGCCAGCGCCGCAGCTTCGCGAACGAAATCAAAGGATGTTCTCCGGCCTCTTCGTGCCAGAGGGGCGAGAGCGACTGGAGGAAATCGAATGCTTTCCGGAAGACCGTCTGATTATTCTCGGAGCCGAAGAAGGTTCCGCCGGGGCGCAGGACGCGGGCGATTTCGAGACACGTCTGGACCGGGTCCGGCATGTGATGGAGAACGCCGTACGCGAGGACGTAGTCGAACGATTCGGCGGCGAAGGAAAACCGCGCCGCGTCCGCAACGAGGAAGGTCGCGCGCGCCTTGGGGCGGAGACGGTCGTAACGCTGCTTCGCCTGGCGGATGAGGGCCTTCGAGATGTCGAACGCCACGATGTCCAGATCGAGATCCATCCAGGGGAACGTGCTGCGGCCCTGGGCGCACGCGACGTCGAGGAGCCGCCGGCCGGGCCGGATTTCCTCTCGCCACGGACCGAAGGCCAGCGCATCCGCAGCTCGCCAGAAGGGCATGGTCTCGTAGGTGCTGTAAGTCTGTTTCTCGTTTGCGGCGTACCAGTCGAAGTGCGTCTGCTGCCGGCGAGTCGCGTCGTCGTGGGGACCTGGCGGACGCATCCGCGTCTGGGCGAGTCCCAGATTGCGCATCCGCACGACGTGCTTGCGCCAGAATTGGTCTCGGTCCTCCGCGTACGCCAGCGAAGCGCGCAGCAGTTCCAGGACGGCGTCCTCGATCGGATACCAGCCCCTGCAGAAGACGCACCAGGCCACGCCGGAATCGATCGCTCCGTCGGCGGACCGGGAGAACGCGTCGTGCTCCAGAGGACTCGCGGGGCACTCGGGGCAGAGGAGGAGACGAAGAATTTCGCTGCGCACGGAGAGAACGCAGCATACTAAAATCCCGGCGAGGCCCAACGCGCTGCGACTCGAACTTCCCGCACTCTGGCTGACCTACGCGGCGGCCGCGGCGGTTGCGCTCTGGCTCGCGCGGCGATGCACCGGCGAGCCGCCCCGGCGATGGGGGATCGCGCTCGCCCTCCTGCCGCTCTTGTTCACGGGCAAGGCCCTGCTGTTGGGCCGGCTCTACGGGCCCGCGGACCTGTATTTCGAGGGCGAACCCTGGAGCCTCATCGCGGCCGAGCAGGGAATGGCGGGCGCACACAACCCGATCCTCTCGGATCTGGCCTTCGCGAATCTGCCCTGGCGCGCCGCCGTGCGCGAGGCGTTCGTCAACGGGCGGTTCCCGCTCTGGAACCGTTTCGTGCTCGCTGGCAACCCGCTGCTCGGGAGCGCCTCGGCGGCCATCCTCCACCCGGCGACCTGGCTGGGGATTTTCCTTCCCGTGGCCTTGTCGTGGACCTTCTCGTGCACGTTCGCGATCTTCCTGTCCCTGCTGGCGGCGTTTCTCTTCTTTCGAGACTTCGGCTGCGCGCGAGTCCCCGCGTCAATCGGCGCCTTGGCCTGGGGCTTCTCGACGTATCTGCTCTTTTGGAATGGATGGAGCGTCGGCCTCTCGACCGCGAGCCTTCCTCTTCTTCTGTTGGGCCTGCGCCGACTGGCCGATGGACGGTCCGGCGTGGGCGTCTGCGTGGCCGGCTTCCTCCTGTCATTCCTGGGCGGTCATCCCGAGAGCACCCTGCACTGCGTCGCGGCGGGCGCCGTGTATTTCGTCTGGGAGCTCGCCGACCCGGCGCGGCGGGGGGCCGGGCGCCGCACGCGTGCTCTGGGTCTGGCGGCTCTGGCGGGCGGCTTCGCGCTGCTGCTCTCGGGCTTGCAGCTCTTCCCGCTGCTGGAGGCCATACCGAGCTCTTCCGAGTATCGGGCGCGCCGGGAGGCGCTGTCGTCGGGACGGTCCGTCCAATCCGTGCCGCTCCCGGAGGCCACGCGCCGCCTTCTGCCGGACGTCCTTCCCTTCGCGCATGGGATTTTCGGCAAGAGCCTCGTGCAGATGGAACGGGCCGACGGCTCGGGCATGCCGCTCGGGTACGCCGGCGCGGTGCTGTTCCCGCTCGCGCTCCTGGGCCTCGGGGCCCGGCCGGCCGCGGGCCGGGGCCGGGCGATCTTTCTGGGATTCCTTCTCGCCGGCCTCGCGTACGGCGTGAGCCTTCCGGGCGTCCTCGACCTCACGGCGCGGCTGCCCGGATTCGCGTACGCCCTGAACTACCGGCTCGTGTTCCTTTCCGCCCTGGGCATCGCGGGACTGGCCGCGTTCGGCGCGCAGCGGCTCGCGGCGCAAGCCAGCTGGCGCCCGCTTCTGATTTCGACCACTCTCTGCGCCGCGGCGATCTTCGTCATGTTCGTGTTGGCGCGTCCCGTGTTTCGCGACCGGCTACTTCCCGCGGCGTTCGTGCGGACCGCATTGGCGTTCGAGCTCGTGCCGCTGGTCCTTCTGGCCGCCGCCTGCCTGGCGCGGCCGGCGCGGCGGCATCTGGCGGCGGCGGCGCTAGTTCTCCTGGCGGCGCAGCGCGTTCTCGAGATGCGAGAGACGTACCCGACGCTTCCGGCCTCGGCGCTGGCGCCCGCGCTTCCGACGCTGGCCGCTCTCCCGCTCGGCGGCGAGCCCGACCGCGTGGTGGCGGCGGGAATGATCCTGCGTCCCAACGGGGCCACGCTCTACGGCCTGGAGGACGTGCGGGGATACGAGGCGATCATCCTCGACCGGTTCGCGCAGACGTATCCGCTGTGGTCGCAAGCGCAGCCGGCCTCGTTCAATCGCGTGGCGAGTCTGGAGCGGCCGTTCCTGGCCTTTCTCAATGTCCGGTATGCGATCGCAGCTCCGGGAGATCCGGTGCCCGCGGGCTGGCGCGAGCAGGCGCGAGGACCGGAGCTGGCGGTCTTCGAGAATCCGGCCGCCCTCGCGCGCGCGTTCGTTCCCCGGCGTCTGCGGCGCGTGGCCGATCCGACGGCGCGGATCCAGGAGATGGCACAAGCGGCGGATTTCGGGCAGACGGTCTGGCTATCGGCCGCCGGCGCGCCGGACGAGGCCAACGGGGATGCCGTTTTGCGGCTGCGCACCGTGGGTCCGGATCTCGTCGTGGATGCGGAGGCGTCCGGCCGAACGTTGGTCGCGACCTCG
>JBDTXY010000104.1:0-8700 GCA_040005945.1 Acidobacteriota bacterium | reverse complement strand
AGGATCTCGTGCGAGATCTCGTCGCACTCGTGCTCCAGCCGCTTGATCTGATCGGCGACGGTCGCCACCGGCGACGCGTTCTGGAAGTACCGCTCCAGAATCTTGGCGGCGTCGTGGATGCGCACGGCCATCTCGTTGAAGCGGTCAAAATATTTTTCGTTCCGCGGCAGGAAGTTGAACATCGCGTCACCCCGAAGGCGGCGCTATCCTACCGCAGGACTTCACGCCGTCTGAAAATGCGGCTTAACGGAAGCGGTCAGTCGCTCGGGGCCGGAAACCGCACGTGGAAAACGCTGCCGGATCCCACGTCCCCTCCGACTTCGACGCTGGCGCCGTGGAGCTGCGCGATGTGCTTCACGATCGCCAGCCCCAGCCCGGAGCCCGGCCTCGCCTTGGAGCGAGAACGGTCGACTTGATAGAAGCGCTGAAAAATCTTGTTCCGCTCGGCCTTGGGAATTCCCGGACCCAGGTCCGACACCGAGAAGCCCGGCGTACTCCCGTCCCGGAAGATGCCAATCGAGACCGGTGACCCCGGCGGCGAGAACTTGATGGCGTTGTCGACCAGATTCCGGGCGAGCTGTCCCAGGCGGCGGTGGTCGCCGACGGCGGTCACGTCCGGGTCGCCCGCGACCGCGACCTTGACTCCCTTCTCCCGCGCCGCGCCTTCCAGGTCCTCGACGACTTCGGTCAAGAGCTCGCGGAGGCGGATGTCCCGGCGCTCCAGCGGGACAGCGCCGCTCTCGATCTGGGCCAGGTCCATCAGGTCGTCGATGAGCTCCCGCATCCGATCCGATTGGCGGCGGATCAATCCCAGCAGCTCCGCGGTTTCGGTCTCTTCCGCTCCGCCGTCGGCCAGCGTCTCGGCCGCCGCCGCGATCGCGGCGATCGGCGTGCGCAGCTCGTGCGACACGTCGGCCACGAAAGTCCGCCGCATCGACTCGGTGCGTTCGAGGATGGTGATGTCGCGCAGCACGCCCACCGCCGCGGCCCGGGATCCCAGGGGAAGCGGCTGAACCACCAGCGCCCAGATCCGCCCATCCTCCAGCCGGACCGTTCTCTCGCTGAGTTCGCCGGTCTTTGCCGTGACTTCAAACCCCTCGTACAGCGTGCGGTCGCGCAGCAAGTCGTAGAGCGCGCGTCCGGCGGGGGTGGCGACACCTGTCATCTTCGAGAACCGGTCGTTGGACTCGACCACGTGCAGGCGCGCGTCGACGACGACCAATCCATCGGGAAGCCGCTCGAAGACCAGCCCCGTCATTCGCCGTTCGTCCTCCGCCAGGGCGAGGGCTCGCGAGAGCGACTCCTTCATCCGCCGCAGAGCCGCCCCCAGCAGCTGCACCTCCTCCCCGCCGGAGCTCGGCAGATCGCGTGCGAAGTCCCCGGCGGCCACGGCCGAGGCCGCCCGCGTCAACGCCGCGATCGGCTCGGAGAATCGCCGCGACGCGCTGGCCCCGATCAGAAAGAGGACCGCGCACACCGCGGCGATGGTCAGGCGCAGCGTCCAGAGGTAGGCCAGCTCGACTTCGCTCAAGCGGGCCGCCGAAACCGACAGGCGCAGGACGCTGTCGTCGGGAAGCCGGCGCGCGACGTAGAGCATCATGCGCCGTTCCGTGGGAGACAGCCGGCGGGAATGCCCGACGCCGCGCTCCCTGGCCTGGCGCACCTCGTCGCGGTTGGCGTGATTCTCCATCGCCGGAACGTCCGCCGGGAGCAGATCCGAGTCGTCCAGAACTCGCCCGTCCGGCGCGATGGTGGTCACACGGCATTCCAGCTGCGCGGCGGCCCGGCGCAGGAAGGCGTCGCGCGCCTGCGCGGACATGGAGCCTCCGGCGAGATCGTCCGCGAGGTGCTCCAGCTCGCGCGTGAAACGGTCGGACACGCGGTCTTCCACGGCATGCCGCAGCGTCGCGTCGGACACCGCGACGAGAAACAGGACCGCCGCGCCCGCCAGAACCGCGAACAGGGCCGTGAAGCGGGACCGCAGCCTCATGCAGCGGGGAGTTTACTTGGCCGTGGCTTCTCGGTAGCGATATCCCAGGCCCACGACGGTCTCGATGCGTTGATCCCCGAGCTTGCGTCGCAGCGCCCGGATGTGGACGTCGACCGTGCGCGTCTCCACGTCCGCGTCGTAGTCCCAGAGCCGCGCCAGGATGGCGTCGCGGGTCACGACGCGATTGCGGCTCCGGATCAGGAGCCAGAGCAGATCGAACTCCTTCTTGGTCAGGTGCACGCGTTCGCCCCTCAGCCGCACTTCGAAACGGGCGCGGTCGACGTGCAGGTCTCCGTCGTCGAAGACTTCCTCCTCGGACGTCTCGAAGGCGGCCACGCGGCGCAGGTGCGCGTTGACCCGGGCCAACAGCTCGCGCATCGAGAAGGGCTTGGTGATGTAGTCGTCCGCGCCGATCTCGAAGCCCAGGAGCTTGTCCCGCTCCTCGACGCGCGCGGTCAGCATGATGATCGGGACCTTGCGCGTCTCGTCCACCCTCCGGAGCTCGCGGCAGAGCGCGAGGCCGTCGATGTCGGGCAGGTTCAAGTCCAGGATGATCAGGTCGAACGGCTTCTCCTGGAGCGCCGCCAGGGCGGCGATCCCGGAGATGTAGTGCTCGACCTGATAGCGCTTCTCCTTGCGGAGATTGAGCCGGATCGTGTACGCGATGTCGGCGTCGTCCTCGATCAAGGCGATCCGCTTCATCGTCCCCGGATGCGTCTCCGCGCGGGGCGTCGCGTGTCCGTCTTTGCCCTTGGTCACCACCGCTTTCATCGTCTCTCTTTCTCCCGGGGGTCTATCCGAACCGCCCGGTGATGTAGTCCTCGGTGATCTTCTGGCCCGGGTTCGTGAAGATCTTCTCCGTGCGGTCGTGCTCCACGAGCCGGCCCAGCATGAAGAACGCGGTGTACTCCGACACACGCGCGGCCTGCTGCATGTTGTGCGTCACGATGACGATCGTGAAATCGCGCTTCAACTCGTAGATCAGCTCTTCCACCTTGGTCGTCGCGATCGGGTCCAGGGCCGAGCACGGCTCGTCCATGAGCAGCACCTCGGGCTCGACCGCGAGGGCCCGCGCGATGCACAGCCGCTGCTGCTGGCCGCCCGAGAGCCCGAGCGCCGAGGTGTCCAGACGATCCTTGACTTCGTCCCACAGGGCCGAGCGCTTCAGGGCCTGCTCGATGCGCTGATGCATCTCCGAATGCTTGGCCAGTCCGTTGATCTTGAGCCCGTACGCGACATTTTCGAAAATGGACTTGGGAAACGGGTTGGATTTCTGAAACACCATGCCCACGCGGCGCCGCAGATCCACGACGTCCATTCCCGCGGCGTAGATGTCGCGGCCGTCCAGGAGCACTTCTCCTTCTACGCGGGTGTCGGGGATGATGTCGTTCATGCGATTGAGGCACCGCAAGTACGTCGATTTCCCGCAGCCCGACGGGCCGATGAAGGCGGTGACGGTCTTCTCGGGAATTTGGAGCGAAACGTCCCAGAGCGCCTGTTTGGCCCCGTAGGAGAAGTTGAGCTTCTTCGTCTCCATCCGCGTGGCGCGGGGGGGCGCGGGCGTGCCCTCGGACCGCTGACCGCGGCCCGCGCTGGAAATCGTCGTCGGCGGCGCTTGCGGCGGAGTGTCCACGCCGTTCACCAGTGTATCGCTCATGTGCGGTGCATCCTTTCCAGGCGGCGGGTCACGATCCGCGCGAGCACCGAGAATATGAAAATCATCGCGACGAGAACGAGGGCTCCCGCCCAGGCCTGCCGGTGCCAATCCTCGTAGGGCGAGATCGCATACGTGAACACCTGGACGGTCAGCGACGCGATCGGCTGGTTCAAGGCGGCAGAGAAGAACCGGTTGTTGAAAGCCGTGAAAAGGAGAGGCGCCGTCTCGCCCGCGATGCGCGCGAAGGCGACCAGGATTCCCGTCATGATGCCCGGGAGCGCCGCCGGAACCATGACGGAGAAGGCCGCGCGCGCCCGGGTCGCGCCGAGGGCGAGCGCGCCCTCGCGCAGGGTGCCGGGCACCAGGTTCAACAGCTCCTCGGTCGTCCGCGTGATGATCGGGACCATCATGAATCCGAGCGCGAGGCCTCCCGCCAAGGCCGAGAAGTGCTTGACCGGCAGCACCGCCAGGCCATACGCGAAGATCCCGATGACGATGGACGGCACGCCGTTCAAAACGTCGGCGGTGAAGCGCACCAGCGTCGCGAACTTCGAGCGCGAGTATTCCGACAGATAGACGCCCGAGATGATCCCGACGGGGATCGCCAGCACGGCCGCGATCCCGATTAAGATCAGCGTTCCCACGATCGCGTTCGCCATCCCGCCGCCCGCCTCGCCGACGGGCTTGGGCATCTTGGTGAAAAAGTCCCAGTTGAGCGACGAAAATCCCTGCTTGATCACGTAGAAGAACACGAACACGAGGGGGACCAGCGCCACGGCCACGGCGGCTCCGCACAATGTGACCACCACTCCCGAGAGGGCCTTGCGCCGAGCCGTGCGGTTCACGCCGCAGCACCGGGCGTCGCGGGCACCACAGAGGCGGGCACGACGGGCGGAACCGCTTTGACCTTGACCTCACGGCTGACGCTCCAGATCAGGAGCCGTGAGATTGCGTTGATGATGACGGTCAGGAGAAACAGCACGAGTCCGATCTCGATCAGGGCCGACAAGTACAGATCCGTATCGGCTTCCGTGAACTCGTTGGCGATGACCGCCGCCATCGTGTGCTGCGCGGCGTAGAGGGACGGGCTGATGCGGGGATTGTTCCCGATGACCATCGTAACGGCCATCGTCTCGCCCAGGGCCCGCCCGAACCCCAGCATGATCGCGCCGAGGATGCCGGTGCGGCCGTAGCGCACGGCCGCCTGGATGGCCTCCCAGCGCGTCGCGCCCAGCGCATACGCGGCCTCCCGCTGCGTGGAGGGAACGGCCTTCAGGACTTCCCGCGCCACCGACGAGGTGAACGGGATGATCATGACCGCGAGAATCAGGCCGGCGGCCAGCATTCCCACGCCCATCGGCGGTCCCGAAAAGAGCGGGAACTTCCGGAGCCATCCGGGAGTGAGCAGCTCCAGCTTTCGCACCACGGGGACGAGCACGAAGATTCCCCACAGGCCATAGACGATCGACGGGATGGCGGCCAGCAGCTCCGTCAGGAGGGTCAAGGGCGTCCGCAGGATGCGCGGCGACAACTCCGAAAGGAAGATCGCGATGCCCAGGGCGACCGGAGTGGAGATGAGCAGCGCGAGGATCGACGAGTACAGGGTTCCCCAGATGAACGGGAGCGCGCCGAACTCGCCGGCCACCGGGTCCCAGGTCGACGTGCGCCAGAAATTCAGGCCGAATTTCTGGATCGAAAGGTGGGACGTCCGGCAGAGCTCGAAGAAGATCCCGGCGACCAGAAGAACGATCAGAAATGCGAAAAACCCCGTCCCCAGGCGGAAGCCGCGGTCGTCGGCGCTCCGGCGGGAGGACGGGGTTGTCTTCATCGCGAACCTCGAGGCAGGAGCTAGGCCTTGATCTTCTTGATCGCTTCCATCTCGAGGGCGACGACTTCGGCCGGCAGCGGCGCATAGCCCAGCTCGTTCGCGTACTTCTGGCCGTCCGTCAGCGCCCACTTCATGAAGTCCACCATCATCTTCGAGCGCTGCTTGTCGGAGGGGCTCTCATAGAGCAGGAGCCACGTGAACGAAGAGATCGGGTAGACGCCCTTGCCGGGGGCATTGGTGATCGAGACGCGAAAGTCCTTGGGCATCGCCTTGGCGGCCGCCGAGCCCGCGGCCGTGATCGAATCGAGGGATGCCAGGACGAACTCCCCGTCCATGTTCTGGACCGAGCCGTAATCGATCTTGTTCTGCTTGGCGTAGATGAGCTCGACGTAGCCGATCGAGCCGGGCGTCTGCTTGACCAGTCCCGCGACGCCCTCGTTGCCCTTGCCGCCGACGCCCACCGGCCAGTTGACGGACGTGGCCACGCCGACCTTGGACTTCCACTCGGGCGAGGCCTTCGCGAGGTAGTCAACGAAGATGTACGTCGTCCCCGATCCGTCCGAGCGGTGCGCCACGGTGATGTCCGTGGCCGGCAGCTTGATCCCCGGATTCAGCGCCGCGATCGCGGGATCGTTCCACTTGGTGATCGTGCCGAGAATGATGTCCGCGAGGACCTTGCCGGTGAACTTGAGCTGGGCGTCCACGCCCGGGATGTTGTAGATCGGGACCACCGCTCCGAGGACCGTGGGCAAGTGCATGATCTTGCCGGGCGCGGCGAATTGCTGCTCCGAGGTCATGGGGCCGTCGGTCGCGCCGAAGAAGACGGTCTGGTTGCTGAGCTGCCGGATGCCGCCGCCCGAGCCGATCGACTGGTAGTTGATCGCGACCTCGGGGTGGACCTTGTTGTACTCCGAGAACCACTTCGAATAGATCGGGTACGGGAATGTCGCCCCCGCCCCGTTGATCTGTACGGTCTGTGCCTGGGCCGAAGCGCCCGTCAACGCCAGCAGGGCGCCGCAGGCGGCGGTGATCAGGAATCGGATCGTTTTCATCATCTCTCCTTGGTCGCGAATATGAAGTTCAGGTGTGAAATCCGCATGAACATGCTGTTAATTAGAAGTTGAAGAGCGTGTGGAGCGCGTACCGCTCCTCCCGGGGCTTCGCCGGGCTGAAGTTGCGATACCGGACCTGTTCATAGTCGAGAAGCAAGGCTGCCGAGACGCCCTTCTGAACCGGGAACCAGTACGCGACGCCTCCGATCAAGCGGTCCTTCCTCTGCGCCGTTCCCTGGACGGGCTTCAAGTAGTCGTAGCGCAGAAGGGCCTCCAGGCCGAACGGAGTCCGCGGCGTGGCCCAGACCGAGTAACCCTCCGCGACGACCTCGGTCTTGGTCGCCGAGGCATTCTGATCCTTGGCCTTGAGCAGGTCCGCGCCGAAATTGAGGTAGGGATGCTCGAACGTGAGCTCCAGGACCCCGCGGTCCTTTCGGGCGTCCAGCACGTAGTGGTCATGATCGTAGAAGGCCGTCAGACGCAAGCCCTTGAGGATCGCAATCATCGGAGCCGGCCGCAGGGACAGACGCCCTTGGATGGCCTTCTGGTCGTTCTTTTCCGCCGAGGTGTATCCCTCGCCGTTGTAGACACCCACGTGGACGTCGCCGAAGTTCTCCGGGAACATGAAACGCGCCGAAGCCCCGAGGTCCGAGGAGGTCAGGAATCCCTCGCGGTCTACGAAAATCGTGCCCTGAAACCGGTACCGATAGATGGTCTCTTCGAAGTCGACGTACGGCGTTTGCTGCATGCCGAGCCGGAACCACGAGCCCTTGGGCGCGAAGTCGTCGAAGTTGATCTGGCCGTACGCGTACTTGAGCCTGTAGGTCAACGTGCCGGAGAGGCCGGGGACATCGACGGGCTTGTTGTCACCACTGGTGACCTGGCCCACTCGCACCACGTCGGGAGTGATGCGAAAGGACACCCAGTGGGAGATGTTGCCCGTGACGTTGATGTAAGCGCGCGAGACATTGAAGGCGTTCGAATGGATGCGGTTGCCGTCGGCGTCCGTACCCGTCGGAAAGAGCTGATACGTGTAGTCGGCGAAGATCGTTCCACCGACTTTCACCGTTGGTGTGTCGTCGGGCGGCGTGTAGCCCTCGGCCGGTGTGACCTGCGCGCGCGCCACCCCGGCGCCGCCCAGAATCAGCGCGGTTGCGGCGCACGCCCCCAAGAAAAGCGCAAACCTCTGCTTCATTGCGTTGCTCCTCCTCTATTGAGGCGCGAGTAGAAAGGGCGGCCGTCAACGGGAAAGGAAGCCCGAGTAAATTCGGTGTGAAGGGGCCGGTGGTCAGCGCGTCGGAACGGCTTGCGCCAGCGCGGCCTCGATGACGGGCTCGGCGATTCCCGACTTCTTCCAGTCCAGGATCTCCCCGGCGCTCAAGGCGGCCGCGGGCCGGTGGGTCTGGACGAACGCGACGATCACGTCGGTGCCCACGCCCTCGCGCATGAGCACGAGGATGTTCGCCTTCAGCTCGGACGGCGCGGTGCCGGCGCGCGCGGCGGCCGCCGGAGCCGGCGAGGGAGCCATGGCGGGCGCGGGAGCCGGAGCCGCCGCCGCGGCCGGAGCCGGCTTCGCCTTCTTCGATCCGAAGGGCCGCCATCCGCCGCCGGACGAGGAGGCCGCCGCCGCCGCCGCGTTCGCGGCCAGCGCCTGGTCCGCGGCGGCATCGCAGGAGTAGGAGGCGAAAGAGACCTTGTACCAGTTTTGGCCGCGGTTCTGGCAATCGGGCGAGGTGTCGCTCGAGGCGCAATCGGTCTTGTATCGGGTGACGAATCGGCCCGACAAGACCAGCAGCACGTTGCCATCATGCGCGGCGGTGTCGTTTCGCTGCACGCGGTAGGGGTCGGAAATGTGCCGCTCGCTCTCCATCTGATCCACCGGCGCCGTGGTCGACAGGAGCTTGCATCCCGCGGGAAGGGCCCGCGAGGACTCGGGCGCGGAAAGATCCGCTTCGTAGACCTTGACGCGCGCTGACTCCGGGGACGCGGAAGTGCAGGCCGCCAAGCCAACGGTCAACGCGAGAATAATGGTAGGGCGCATTGTCCTCTTTCGGCTGCCGAGAGCGGGAGATTCTATCGCTCCAACTCTGCTCCGTCCGCGTGAACCTCCGAGCGATGCGAGATCAAGTTTTTGTAAAGAGCCGCCCGCTCCTTCCGGCCCCGGGTGCCGCGC
>JBDTXY010000103.1:0-8777 GCA_040005945.1 Acidobacteriota bacterium | reverse complement strand
AAACGACTCGCGTTGCGGGAGCCGGAGCGCAGCTCCGGCGACGGTTAGTTCGGAATCAGGTTCGCCAGGGCGTCGGGCGTGACCAGGGACGCGTAGGAGTCTTCGGGGCTGGGGGAGACCGCGCCCGCGGTCTCGTGGCCGGTTCCGACGCAGAAGAAGAAGAGCAACGCGGCGGCGGCGGCCAGAGCCAGGCGGATCCGCGACCGGCGCGCGCGATCGCGGCGAATGCCGGCGACGACGTTCTCCACGAATCGCGCGCTCGGCGCGAAGGCGTTCTCCTCCCGCTCGGGACGCGGCAAGGCCTGCCAGGCCGCAGTCATCCGGGCGCGGGCGCGGCAGGCGGCGCAGGTAAAGAGGTGGCCGGGGTCGGCCTGCGCGGTTCGGCAATCTGAGGTCTTCATGGTCTCTTCTCCTGGAAACGCGCGCGAATTCGCTTGCGCGCGCGATGCATGCGTACGCGGACGGAGGTCAGGGTGATCTCGAAGCGGTGCGCGAGCTCGTGATCGCTGACGCCTTCGATCTCGCGGGCGAGCATGATTTCCCGGTCCAACACCGAGAGCTCGGCGAGGGCGGCGCGCAGCAGATCGGCGTCTTCGTGGCGATGCTCCTCGCTGGCCGAAGGAGACAGTGCGTCCGTGAGGGACGATTCGGGGCGGCGGCGGCGCATCAGGTCGATGGCGCAGCGGATCGCGATGGTCCGGACCCAGGCGCGAAAGCTGGACTGGGGACGGAAGCGGTCCAGCGCCCGGAACGCCCGCAAGAAGGCCTCCTGCGACGCATCCTCGGCCAATGCCGCGTCCCCCGTCACGCGCCGCGCGGCCGCGAGGGCCGACGGCGCCGCCAGCCGAACCAGGGCCTCGATCGCCACCTCGTCGTGCAGAAGCGCTCGGGCGACGAGCGAGTCCTCGTCGCCGGAAGGCTCCGTCGGCTCGAAGCCCCTCGCCCGGGCCAGGCGCAGAGTCAGCTGGCGCCTCGCAAGAAGGCGTCGAGGGACTTGAAGGCCTCGTCGCCGTGCTCCCGCATCCGGGAGTGGAGACTCGCCATCTTCTGCTGCTGGTCGGGGGTCAAGAGCGGCCACACCTCGCCCCGGATCTTCGCGAAAATGAGGGCGCCGTCTCCGTGGACGTTGCCCAGCTCGGCGGCCCGCTGGCGAATCGTGGCCTCGTCCGTCGGCTGCAGCAGGACCGCGTCGTGGAGCGACCGCCGGGCGTCCATGGCCGACTTGACGTGCGCCTCGATCTCGTCGGCGTGGTTCTTCAAGATGTCCCGGATCTGAGCCTGCTGGCCGTCGGTCAGATCGAGCTCCCGGGCGAAATGCCGGAACATATGCGGCGCCATGGCGCCGCCGAAATGACCGCCCATCTGATGGGCCACCAGACGGCCCGCGAAGAGTCCCGAAACCGCCAGCAGGCCGATTCCGGTGGTAATCAGGACGGATCGGCGGATGTTCTGAATGCTCATAAAACCCCCTGTTCACCTGGTTAAACGCGCGGCGCGGCCCAAAGATTACACTGCGGCCGTGGAGCGCAAGTACGTTCTCAAGACGCCGGCCCGGCTCAAGAGCTACCGGGTCGACTACGACCGGGAGTTGAACGACGAGCAGCGCGAGGTCGTCCTGGCCGGGGGCGGACCCATCCTCGTCATCGCGGGGGCCGGCTCCGGCAAGACGCGCACGCTGGTCTACCGGGTCGCCCGGCTGATCGAATCGGGCCACGACCCGTCGCGCATCCTGCTGCTGACCTTCACCAACAAGGCCGCGCGCGAGATGTTGCGCCGCGTGGAAGCGTTGCTCTCCATCGACGTGCGCCGCCTGATGGGCGGCACCTTTCACTCGGTCGGCAATCGCCTGTTGCGCCGGTTCGGCACCCGGTTGGGCCTGGCGCCCAACTTCACGATCCTGGATCCCGAGGACGCGCGCGAGATGCTGGAGGCCGCCACCTCGGACCGTCAGATCCGGACGCTCGATCACCGCTTTCCCAAGGGGGATGTGCTGCTGGATCTCTACTCGTACACCGTCAACACCGGCCGGCCGTTCTCGGAGGTGCTGACCGAGCGCGCGCCCCACTTTTCCGCGCTGGAACCCGAGATCGTATCGGTCCTGGCGCGGTACCGGGAACGCAAGCGCGCCGGCAACGCCTGCGACTACGACGATCTGCTCCTGCACTGGAAGCGGCTGCTGGAGGAGAGCCCCGAGGCGGCGGCCCAGCTCGCGGCCTCCTACGATCACATCCTGGTGGACGAATACCAGGACACCAACGAGCTGCAGGGACAGGTCATCGACCGCATGGCGCAGGTCAAGCGGAACGTGACCGTCGTGGGCGACGACGCGCAGGCGATCTACTCGTTCCGCGGCGCGTCGTTCGAGAACATCCTGGGTTTCCCGACGCGATATCCCGAGGCGGTGACGTTCCGGCTGACGCGCAACTATCGCTCGACGCCCGAGATCCTGTCTCTGGCCAACGCTTCGATCGCGCACAACGCGCGCCAGTTCGAGAAGGAGCTGCGCGCGTCGCGCGAGGCCGGATCGCTGCCCGCCGTGGTGGCCCTGCCGGATATTCCCGAGCAGGCGCGCTTTGCGGCGCAGCGCCTGCTGGAATGGCACGACGAAGGAGAGAAGCTGGCGGACTTGGCCGTCCTGTACCGGGCCCACTACCAGGCCCTGGAGCTCCAGATCGAGCTGACGCGCCGCGGCATTCCCTACGAGATCCGTTCGGGCATGCGCTTCTTCGAGCAGCGGCACGTCAAGGACGTCCTCGCGTTCTTGAGGATCGTCGTCAACCCAAAGGACGAGCTGTCCTGGAAACGGGCCTTGAAAATTTTCCCGCGCGTCGGCGAACGCTCCGCCTCGGCGGTCTGGGAAGCGATCGGAGCGCGTCCGGATCCGCTGGCAGCGTTTGAGAGCCTGGACGCCGCCGGCGCTTCGTTCGGCCGCAATGCCGAAACCGCCCTGAGGCCCTGCCGTTCGCTGCTGGCGCGCCTGGACTCGCCGGCGATTCGCTCCTCGCCCAGCGAGGCCATCCGCGCGGTCGTGGAAACGGTCTACAAGGATTTTGCCCGCGCCAAGTTTCCCAACGGAGACGCGCGCCTGGACGATCTGGAGCAGTTCGCCCAATTCGCGCAAACCTACGATTCTCTGCCCTCCTTTCTGGAGGATGTGACGCTGTTCAACGAGCTTTCGGGCGAGGACGTCGTCGCGGGCGAGAGCGAGGACGACCGCGTGGTCCTCTCGTCGATCCACCAGGCCAAGGGGCTGGAGTGGAGCCGCGTGATCGTGATCGGACTCTCGGAGGGCCGCTTTCCGAACTATCGCTCGGCGGCGACGGAGGACGGCCTGGAGGAGGAGCGCCGGCTCTTCTACGTCGCCGTCACGCGCGCCAAAAACGAGGTGGCCCTGGTCTACCCGATGCTGGCCCGGGATCGATACGGCGTGGACGTGATTCTGGAACCTTCGCGGTTTCTGACGGAGCTCCCGGACGGCGTGTTCGAGCGCTGGACGATCGAGCTGGAGCCGTCCTCCGACGAGGTCATGCCGCTGGCGGATGAGCCGGTGAACTGAGAAACCGTCTAAAATGGACGGGTGAAGGACGACATCTATTCCGCCATCTGCCGCGAGGCTCTGGAGTCGCGCCAGCGCGACGTCATGACGTTCGTGGACAACGGGATGACGGGCATGTCCGGCCGCCTGGAGAAGACGCTCCTGAAGCTTCCCTCCGGCCACTTCCTTCTGGGTCTGGGGCCGTACAACGCGGGGTTGGTCAAGCTCGACTTCGAGGAGCTCTTGATCGGGAGGGAAGTGCCCGAGTACATCGGCGTGGGGATGCCGGTCTCCGGGTTCCGGGTCTCCTCGCCCGACGCCTTCCTGAACGTCGAGGTCTCCCGCCTCCACGCCAAGGTGATCCGGCGGATCCAGAGTGAGGGTCCCACGTATCGGTTGATCGACATGCGATCGACCTGCGGCACATACTTGAACGGAGATCCGATTCCCGCGCCCGACGACCTGGGCGGCGCGTCCGAAGAGGATTGCGCGCGGCCGCTGCGCTCCGGGGACTTCTTCTCGTTGGGACCTTCGGCCGTCAACCTGTTTCTGTTTTTCCAGAAGTGACACTCGAGCGGGCGCGCCTCACGGCGGCAGCCCGCATGGCGATTCTCGTCGGCATCGTCGTCGGGTTTGTCGCCGCCGTCGATCTGACGCGCTGGATCCGACCGGCAGTTCTGTTGGACCCGGATCCGTCCTGGGCGGCGCCGCGGCTGTTTCTGTCCATGGTCGTGTGCTGCGGAGCGGCGCTGGCGGGCGGTCTCGCCGCCGGCGCCTTTCTCCTCTGGAGCCGAATGCCGTCCGCCTCCGCGCCGCTTTCGCCGCTGCCCCTGCGGCGCGGCGCCGTGACGGCGCTCGCCGCGGCCGCGATCGTGGCGGGAGCCGCGCTGCGCTTCGCGGCCCTGGCCCGCGTGCCAGAGGTCCTCTGGGTCGACGATCTCTCGCTCATCCGCCCCGCGCTCGCGCTGCGAGCCGCGCCGGCCGACTTCGCCGACGCGACGCGCGTCGTGCCGTTCGGCGTGGCCAAGCCGTACGGCAGCGTCGGCGTGCTCTACCTGGAGGGCTATCGCGCCTGCCTGCGCCTTTTCGGAACGACCGTCTTCGGCGTGCGCTTTCCCTCGGCGCTGGCGGGCGCGGTCTCGCTCGTTACGGCGGCGCTGCTGGGCCGCGCGCTCCTGCCGGAGGGCGGCGGCGCGCTGGCCGCCTTGATCCTGGCGGGAATTCGGTGGCACTTGATCCTGTCGCGCTGGGCCTGGAACATGATCGTTCTCGCGCCGATCGTGGACGTGGCCACGCTCTTGATCGTGGCCGCGCGCTCCCGGAGGAGCCGGACGCTCGCCGTCGCCGCCGGAATCGTGGCCGGCCTGGGTGCCCACGTGTATCTCTCCGCCTGGCCGGCCGGCGCCGCGCTGGGACTCTTCGCCCTCTGGCCGCAGGCGCAACCGGAACGCCTCGTCCACCGGATGGCCCGGGCGGCGGCGTTCGCCGCGGGTTTCCTCCTGAGCGTGTCTCCGCTCTTCCTCTTCGCCCAAGGGCGCCGGGCGCCGTACTTCGCCCGGACGGCCGACCACAACGTGGCCCTGGAGATGGCCCGCACCCGGTCCATCCTTCCGCCGTTTTCCGCCGCGGCGGATACGTTTGCGGCGCCGTGGTTCCTGGCGGACCCGAGCGCGCGCCACGATCTGCCCGGGCGTTCGCGGCTGGGCTTGCTGTTGGGCATCCCCGTCGCGGCGGCCTTCTCCCGCGCTCTCCTGCGCCCTCGCGACGGGATCTCGGCGCTGCTCTGGTCTCACGGGATCGCCGTCCTGGCGGCCGTGGTCGCCGGCGGCCAGGCCGATCATCCCAACGGCTCGCGCTTCGCGTATCTCGGGTCGTTGGCTGCAGTCGCGGCCGCTTCCGGCGTGCTCTGGATCGTGGGACTGTGGCGCCGGGAAGATCGCAGGCACACCGCGGCGATCGTCGCGGTCGGGGCCCTCTCAGTGGGAGGAGCGCTCGGCGCCCGGGACGCGCTGCTGCGCTGGCCCGAAGACGCGCAGACGTTTCGGAGCTTCCACGGTCAGGACACCTTGATCGGCCGGGCCGCGGCGCGTTGGGGCGAGTTCGGCAGGCTGACCATCGCTTCGGGAGTGGGTCACTCCCCGCTGGCGATCGAGCCGATCCGGACATTCCGGCTGGGCCAGGCCCCTCTGGCCCCTCGCCGGCCCGGCGGCTCCGCCGGTTTTCAGATCCGTATCGTGTCGGCGGCGAGCCAGCCGGAAGCGTCCGAGCGGGTGGTCGAACGCATCCAGGACCCAGCCGGCCGCGAATGGGCGCGGGTGCTCGCGATGCGAAACGGATCTCTGTGAGGCCGGCCGCGCAAGCGGCGCCGCGTCAGGACCCTTCGACCATCTGACCCTGCGCCCGGGCCAGAGCCTCCTCGTCGACGTCGAAGGCGGAGGGGGTAATCGAGACGAGTCCCTGCGCGTCCCAAATTCCCATCGTTCGCAGCGGCGGCCGATAGACGTGGAGCGAGATCGCCCGCGCGGAGACCGACGTGAGCCGATGGAGGACGGTGGGACCCGTATCGGAGAGGTCTCCCTCCGGACGCCGGCGGCTGTCGCAGAGCGTCGGACGGAAATCGGGCGTCGTGAAGCGCTCCTCGGCGAGCGCGCCGGAGAGCACCGCCATGCCTCCCAGGACGCCGCGGTGATCGTGGATGGGCGTGATCTGTCCGCTCTGCCACGCGATCAACATGACCTCCCAATCGTCCCAGAGGAGGATGGGGTGGCGCATGTACCGTTGCGGCGAGAACACGACACGGTCCAGGAAACGCTCGGTCTCGCGGACGAGGCGCTCGCAGAGCGCCGCCGGCGTTAACCGTTCGGGCAGCATGGAGGCTTCTCGGACGACGTCTTTCACCGCGTCGGCGAAGGTCACGGCGCCATTGTAAGACTCCCGCGGCCGACATGCTATGTTGCGCCGGCTGATGAGAATCGCGGTCGTGCCGGGCGACGGGATCGGCGTGGACGTGACCGCCGAAGCCGTGAAGGTCCTGGATCAGGTTTGCCGCCGCCGCGGGATCCCGTTCGACCCCGTCTTTTTCCCCTGGGGCGCCGATCACTATCTGAAGACCGGCGAGACGGTCCCCCCCGGAGGCTTCGACGATCTCTCCCGCAACTACGCGGCGGTCTTCATGGGGGCCTTCGGCGATCCGCGCGTGCCGGACATGAAGCACGCCGCCGACATCCTCCTCGGGCTGCGCTTCCGGCTGGATCTCTACGTCAACTACCGGCCGGTGCGCTGCCTGGACGACCGGCTTTGCCCGCTGAAGGGTTTCGCGGCGCGGGACGTCGACTTCGTCGTGTTCCGCGAGAACACCGAAGGGGCCTACGCCGGATCCGGCGGGCATCTGAAGAAGGACACGCCCGACGAGGTCGCCGTGCAGGAAGACATCTCGACCCGGAAGGGTGTCGAGCGGATCATCCGGTACGCGTTCGAGTATTCGCGCAGCCACGGCCGCCGGCGCCTGGTGATGTCCGACAAGTCCAACGCCATGCGTTTCGTGGGAGATCTCTGGCAGCGGACGTTTTCGGAGGTGGCTCGCGAATACCCGGAGATCGAGGCGTCGCACCTCTATATCGACGCGTTGTGCATGCAGATGATCAAGGACCCGAGGCAATTCGACGTGATCGTGACGAACAACATGTTCGGCGACATCGCGACCGACCTGGGCGCGGCGCTTCAGGGGGGGCTGGGGATGGCCGCCTCCGGCAACATCCATCCCGGCCGGGTTTCGATGTTCGAGCCGGTGCACGGATCGGCGCCCAAGTACGCCGGAACCGGGAAGGCCAATCCCTTCGGGGCGATCCTGACCGGCGCCCTGATGCTGGATCATTTGGGCCATGCCGCCGAAGCGGCCGCGGTGGAGGCCGCCGTGGCGGCCTGCGTGCGCGAGGGTGCCGCCACCGCGGACGTCGGGGGAGCCCTGACGACCTCCGCGGCGGGAGATGCCGTTTGTCAGCGACTGAGCCTGCCCTGATACAATCCGATCTTAAGGAGAGTGCGACGATGCCGACTTTTTCTCGCAAGCTTTTTGCCGTGTTCGCGGCGGCGTTCTTCGTGCTGGCGGTTTCCTCAGCACGCGCCGACCGGAAGTTCCTCGATTCCGAGGACGCCAAGGAAAAGGATGAGCCCCAGAAGTTCCTGCCCGACTACGACAAGCTGGTCAAAGGCAGCGAGGCCGACTGGGTCTACTTCCCGGAGGGCTCCCTGTCCAAGTACAAGACCGTGTCCGTGGAGGAGTTCGACCACACCGGCCGCGGCAGCGAGTCCCGCGAAGCCGCCCGGGACGGCAAGGATTTCGCGGAGCAGTGGCTCGAAAAACAAGGGTTCAAGGTCGTCAAATCGGGCGGCGACCTGCAGGTCGAGGGCAACGTGTTCAACGCTTGGGAGCCCCGAGGGGCCGCGCGCTACTGGGGGGGATGGGCGGCCAACCCGGGCGTGGGCGTCGAGCTGATGATGAAGGCGAACGGCAAGGTCGTCGGCGAGATCCGGCACAAGTCCAAGGGTTCGACGATCCGCGACGCGGTCGAGAACGCCCTGGAGGACATGGCCAAGGACATCTCGAAGGGCAAATAAGCTGGGTTTCGTTTCCTAAACTTTGGAAACACACAAGTTAGACGCGAGCCGAGGGGCCGGTCGAGCCTGGCCGGCCCCCGCCGTGGTACCGTTTAGCCCCTCAAGGAGCAGAACCAATTCCTGACCAAAATCACGCCGTAACCCTGCCCGAAACCGGGCTGACCGCGCTGTTCGGAATCGCCGACGAAAACCTCCGCGCCATCGAAGATGCGTTTCACGTGCGCCTCCAGGCGCGGGGCAGCGAGATCTCGGTGCTCGGGGAGGGGCCGGCGCAGGATCACGCGCGCCGGTTGATCTCCGGCTTGACCGATCTGCTCGCGTCCGGCTATCCCTTGAAGGTCAGCGACGTCGCGACCGCGATCCGCGTGTTCAAGGAGGATCCGGCCGTCTCCTTGATCGAGTTCTTCACCGAAAGCCCTTTCGGGCCCAGCCTCAAGTCCGTCGTCACGGTGCGCAACATCAAGCAGCGGATCTACGTCCAGACCATCGACCGCGACGATCTGGTCTTCGCCATCGGGCCCGCGGGCACGGGCAAGACCTACCTGGCCGTGGCGATGGCCGCGGCAGCGCTGCTGGAGAAAAAGGTCAAGCGGATCGTGCTGGCCCGGCCGGCGGTGGAAGCGGG
>JBDTXY010000102.1:0-8808 GCA_040005945.1 Acidobacteriota bacterium | reverse complement strand
GAGCACCTTGTCGCCGGGGAGGATGCGGATGAAATTCTTGCGCATCTTCCCGGAAATGTGAGCCAGGACCTGATGTTTGTTCTCCAGTTCCACCTTGAACATGGCGTTGGGCAGCGGCTCGACCACCGTCGCCATGACTTCGATCGCATCGTCTTTGGACATGGCCTACGCGCTCACCGCGGCCGCGCGCAGAGCCGAGAGCTTCCCGGTTCCCAGGATCACCGCCCCGGCGGGCTCGATGGCGATCGTGTGCTCGAAGTGCGCCGAGTGGGACCGGTCGCGCGTGCGCACCGTCCATCCGTCCGGATCCACGCTGACCTCGGCGCGGCCGAGGTTGAACATCGGCTCGATCGCCAACACCATTCCCGCCCGCAGGAGACTCCCCCGCCCCCCCGGACCGTAGTTGGGGATCTGGGGCTCTTCGTGGAGCGCGGTTCCCACGCCGTGGCCCACGAAGTCGCGGACCACGCCGTACCCGTTGACCAGGGCCACCGCCTCGACGGCGGCGCCGATGTCGGAGACCCGAGCGCCGGCGCGCGCCGCGGCGATGCCTTCCGCCAGGGCCTTCCGGGTCGCCTCCAGCAGCCGGATCGTCTCCGCGTCGATCCTTCCCACCGGGACCGTTCGCGCGGCGTCTCCGTAGTATCCGCCGACCACCGCGCCGCAATCGATGCCGATGATGTCTCCCTCTTTGAGCGCCCGGGGTCCCGGAATCCCGTGCACGACCTCGTCGTTGATCGACGTGCACAGCGTCTTGGGGTACCCGCGGTACCCGACGAACGCCGGCTTGGCGCCCTGCCGGCGGATCTCCGTCTCGGCCAGCCGGTCCAGATCCTCCGTGGTCACTCCCGGCGCGACGGCTTCCTGAACCAGGTCCAGCGTCTCCAGCACGATGCGCGAGGCCTCTTCGAGCTTGAGCAGCTCGTCCTGGCCGCGGATCGTGATCACGCCGCACCCCCGGTGCGCCGCACGGACATCAGGGCGTTCTCGATGCGGCCCGCGATCTCGGCCACCGTGCCCACGCCGTCGATGTCGGCGACCAAGTCGCGCTCGCGGTAGAAGGCATCCAGCGGCGCGGTCTTTTCCCGGTAGACCCGCAGCCGCTCCCGGATGGTCTCGGGCCGGTCGTCCGAGCGCCCCTCGGCGGCCGCCCGGCGCAGCATGCGATCGACCAGGATCGGCTCGGGAACGGCGAAGTTGACCACCGCCGACAGCGAATCACCGCTCTGCGCCAGCATCGCGTCCAGCGACTGGGCCTGGGCAAACGTCCGCGGGAAGCCGTCCAGGATGAAGCCGCCGCCTGCGTCCGGCCGGCGCGTCCGCTCCCGGATCAGGCTGACCATCAGGTCGTCCGAGACCAGCTCGCCCGTGTCCATGACGGTCTTGGCCTGGAGACCCAGCGGGTTGCCCTCGGCCACGGCGCTGCGAAGGATCTCTCCCGTCGAGATCGCGGGAACCTTCAGCCGCTCCGCGAGGAGCTTGGCCTGAGTCCCTTTTCCGCTGCCGGGAGGCCCCAGAAAGACGATGCGCATCAGCCCGCGTCCCTGGCGCTCAACTGCGGCGGCCCCGGATGCGGCTTTTCTTGAGGAAGCCGGTGTAGTGGTGCTCGACCAGCTTGGATTCGACCTGCTGGACCGTATCCATGGCCACGCCCACCACGATCAGGAGCGACGTCCCGCCGAAGTAGAAGTTGAAGCCGAATCCCTCGGTCATGAACTTCGGCATCACGCCCTCCAGCCACGGCCCGATGCCCGGGATCCCCTGGACCTTGAAGCCGTTGTTGAGCAGGTCCGGCAGCAGGGCCACGAAGGTCAGATAGAGGGCGCCCACGATCGTGATCCGGGAGAGCACGGTATCGATGTAGTCGGCCGTCTTCTTGCCCGGGCGGATCCCCGGGATGAATCCCCCGTACTTGCGCATGTTGTCCGCCGTGTCCGTGGGATTGAAGACGATCGACGTGTAGAAGTAGCAGAAGAACAGGATGCCCGCCGCGTAGAGCAGGATGTATAGCGGGTGTCCCATCCCGAGGGAGTCCGCCGCCCGCTTCATCCAAACCGCGCCCGAGATCTGCGCCAGGTAACCCGGCAGCGTCAGGATCGAGATCGCGAAGATGATCGGGATCACGCCGCCGGTGTTGACCCGGAGCGGAAGGTACGTGTTCTGGCCTCCGTAGACGCGCCGTCCCACGACCCGCTTGGCGTACTGGACGGGGATCCGCCGCTGGGCCCGCTCGACGAAGACGATCAGCGCGATGATCCCGAACATGAACGCCAGCACCGCCACCAGCGTGACGACGTTGATGGTCTGGTTGCGGATTTGGCCGAACAGCCCGAAGATGGCCCGCGGAAGGCCCGCGACGATTCCGGCGAAGATGATCAGCGAGATGCCGTTGCCGATCCCCCGCTCGGTGATCTGCTCGCCCAGCCACATGATGAAGATCGTTCCGGTCGTCAAGGTCAGCACGGTCATCAACCGGAAGCCCCAGCCCGGATGCGGCACCAGCGGCGCGCCTCCCGGAGCGACCTGCCGTTCCAGCCACAGCGCGATGCCGGTGGCTTGGATGAAGGACAGCAGCACCGTTCCGTAACGGGTGTACTGGGTGATCTTCTTGCGGCCCATCTCGCCCTCCTTGGAGAGCTTCTCCAGGTAGGGCCACACGACCGTCAGCAGCTGCAGGATGATCGAGCTGGAGATGTACGGCATGATCCCGAGCGCGAAGACGGACAGCCTCCGCAGGGCGCCGCCCGAGAAGATGTCCAGGAAGCCGAAGATCGATCCCGCGGACGCCTTGAAGAACGCGGCGATCGCCGCGGGGTCGACTCCCGGCGTCGGGATGTGAGCCCCCAGGCGGTACACGGCCAGCACCATGAACGTAAACAGGATCCGCTTGCGCAGATCCGGCACGTTGAAGACGTTGGCGAAGCTCTGCAGCGCGCTCAACGGGAGAGGACCTCGCAGCGGCCGCCGGCCGCCTCGATGCCGGCCTTGGCCGAGGCCGAGAACTTGTGGGCCGACACCGTCAGCGCCTTCTGGACCTTCCCGTCGCCCAGGATCTTGACGGGCCGGTTCTTGCGCGTCAGGCGCAGGGCCGCGAGGGTCTCGGGGTTGACGGCGGCGCCGGCATCGAAACGCTCCAGGTCCGAGAGATTCACGATCTCGTACTCGATGCGAAAGATGTTCGTGAACCCGCGCTTCGGGACGCGCCGGTGCAGCGGCATCTGCCCGCCCTCGAAGCCGCGCTGGTGCCGATACCCGCTGCGGGACTTCTGTCCCTTGCTGCCGCGGCCCGCGGTCTTGCCGTGGCCGCTGCCGGGCCCCCGGCCCACGCGCTTGCGGTAGTGCGTCGCCCCCGGGGCCGGTGCCAGATCGTGGACGCCGGTGGCCGGCGGCCGGTTCGACTCGGCCGCTTTTCGCGCGGGACGCGGCGCCTTGGGCGCCCGGACCGCACGCGCGCGCGTCGGCGGCGCCGGCGGGGCCGCCGCCTTGGACACGGTCTTCTTGGGCGAGGGCTTGGCCGTCTTCGTCCTGGCCGCGGCCGCGGGTTTCTTGGGCGTCGTTTTCTTCTTTTCGACCATGCGTCAGTCCTTCGTCACTTCGACCAGGTGCCGGACCTTGCGGAGCATCCCGCGCAGGGAGGGCGTGTCCACGCGCGAGAAGGACTGCCCGAGGCGCCGGAGTCCCAGTCCCTCCAGCGTGGCCTTCTGGTCCTTGGGCGAGCAGATGCCGCTCTTGACGAACCGCACCATGACGCGCGCCCCGTCCTTCTTCGCC
This sequence comes from Acidobacteriota bacterium, assembly GCA_040005945.1. Taxonomy (GTDB): domain Bacteria; phylum Acidobacteriota; class Thermoanaerobaculia; order UBA5066; family Gp7-AA6; genus DAHUXD01. The sequence continues at coordinate 5,037 of JBDTXY010000102.1, read as the reverse complement.
TTCTTGGCCGACTCCGTCACGTCCGCTCCTCCACGACCGGCGCCGCCGCTCCACGGCCCCGGCGCCTATTGATCTCGTCTTCGTTCTTCAAGCGCAGCAACCCGTTGAAGGTCGCCTTGATGACGTTGTGGGGATTGGTCGTCCGCAGCGACTTGGTCAGGATGTCCTGGATTCCGACGGACTCCAGAACCGCGCGGACGGGGCCGCCCGCGATCACCCCGGTCCCCGCCGCCGCCGGCTTCAAGAGCACCCGGCCGGCGCCGTACGCGCCGATGACGGTATGCGGAATCGTGGTTCCCTTCAGAGAGATTTGCTGCATGTTCTTCTTGGCCATCTCGATCCCCTTCTTGATCGCCATGGGGACTTCCTTGGCCTTGCCCGAGCCGTAGCCCACGCGCCCCTGCCCGTCTCCGACCACCACGAGCGCCGAGAACGAGAAGTTCTTGCCGCCCTTGACGACCTTGGTCACGCGGTTGATGTGGACGACGCGGTCGATCAGCTCTCGACCCTGAGCGTCGCGCTCCTTCTCGCGCTCGCGCGGCGCCCGCGGACCCCGGTTACTGCTCATCGCTGTGACCTCATGCTTCCTGCAATCATTCCTAGAACTCCAGGCCGCCCTGGCGGGCGGCCTCCGCGAGAGCCTTCACCCGGCCGTGGTAGCGGTATCCGCCGCGGTCGAACACGACCTTCGTGACGCCGGCCTTCTTGGCGCGCTCGGCCACGAGCAGACCCACCTTGCCGGCCGCCTCCCGGTTGGCGCTTCCCTTTCCCTTGGCGTCCTTGCGCAGCCCCGCGTCCAGGGTCGAGGCGTGCGCCAGCGTGGACCCGCTGCCGTCGTCGATCACTTGCGCGTAGATGTGGCGCGCGCTCTTGTAGACGGCCAGGCGCGGCCGTTCCTTGGCGCCTCTCACCACTTGCCGGATCCGCATCCGGACACGACCGCGAGCCTCCGTGCGTGCTTGTGATGGGTTCATGACTACTTCCCGCCCGCCTTGCCGACCTTGCGCTTGATGACCTCGTTGGCGTACTTGATGCCCTTGGCCTTATAGGGATCCGGCACGCGGAGCTTGCGAATCTCGGCCGCCGTCTGGCCCACGCGCTGCTTGTCGGCGCCGGTGACGGTCATGCGGCCGGCCTTGGCGTCCACGGCAATCGCTATCCCCTCGGGGATCGGAAAGTTCACGGGGTGCGAGTAGCCCAGCGTGAACATCACCGACTTGCCCTTGACCTCGGCCTTGTATCCGACGCCCGAGATCTCGAGCTCGCGCGTGAACCCCTTGGTCACGCCCTCCACGGAGTTGGCCACCAGGCTTCGCAGCAGCCCGTGGACGGCGCGGTTCTTCGGCTCGTCGTTGGCGCGCGCGATGACGAGCTGTCCGTCGGCGATCGAAACGGTCAGCCCCGCCGGGATCGCGCTGAACAGCTCGCCCTTGGGCCCCTTGACGCGCACGCGGTGCGCATCGGCGGACACGTCGACCCCGTTGGGGATCACGACCGGCATTTTTCCTATACGGGACACGGATGCACTCTCCTCACCAGATGTTGCAGAGGACTTCGCCGCCCAGGCGCGACTGCCTCGCCTGCTTGTCCGTCACGATTCCCTGCGACGTGGAGACGATGGAGACCCCCAGGCCGCCCAGGACCGAAGGAATCGCGTCCGCCTTGGCGTAGATTCGCCGTCCCGGACGCGAGACCCGTTCGATGCCGATCACGATGGGCTCGCCCTCGGGATCGTACTTGAGCCCGACCCGCAGGAACGGGCGCCCGCCCTCCTGAACCTTGCGGAAGGAAGAGACGAATCCTTCCTCCTCCAGAACCTTCAGGACGGCCTCCTTCACGCGCGAGGCCGGGACGTCCACCCGTTCGTGGCCCGCTCGCATGCCGTTGCGCAGGCGCGTCAACAAATCGCTCAGGGGATCGCTGGTCTTCATCGCGTCACCACGAAGCCTTCAGGACGCCCGGGATGTATCCCATCAGGGCGTTCTGGCGAAAACAGATTCGGCACAGGCCGAACTTCCGAAGCACGCTCCGCGGCCGGCCGCAGACGCGGCAGCGCCGGACCGTGCGCGTCATGAACTTGGGCTTGCGCGCCGCCTTGATTCGCATTGCACGTGTGGCCATCGTTGGTTCTCCTGGGTCCTGCTTACTTGGCGAACGGCATGCCGAGCTCGGCGAGCAGCACTTTCGCTCGGTCGTCCCGTCCGGCCGTCGTCACGATCGTCACGTTGAGTCCCTTGGACTTGTCCGTCTTGGCGTAGTCGATCTCCGGAAAGATGAAATGGTCGCGCACGCCCAGCGTGTAGTTGCCGCGGCCGTCGAACGCCTTGGCGGACACGCCGCGGAAGTCGCGCACCCGGGGCAGGGCGATGTTGATGAGGCGATCCAGGAACTCCCACATCCGATCTCCCCGCAGGGTCACCCGCGCGCCGATCGGCATGCCGGTCCGCAGCTTGTAGGTCGCGATCGACTTCTTCGCCTTGGTCACGACGGCGCGCTGGCCCGCGATCGCGGTCAGCTCCTCGGCGGCGCCGTCGAGCATCTTGGGATTGGCGACCGCCTCCCCCAGGCCCATGTTGAGGACGATCTTCTGCAGCCGCGGCACGGCCATGACGTTGTCGATCCCGAACTCCTTGCGGAGGGCGGGGGCGACCGTCTTGACGTACTGGTCTTTGAGTCTGGCTGTCATAGTCAATTTCGCGTTTCGAGTTTCGGGTTTCGGGTCGTCATGCGAGGACCGCTCCGCTCTTCTTGGCCACACGCTCCGGATTGCCCTCGGCGTCGCGCCGCCGTCCGATGCGCGTTCCGACGTTGCGGTCCGGATCCACGAGCATCACGTTGGAGATGTGGATCGCGGCCTCCTTCTCGGAAATGCCTCCCGCGATGTTCTTAGCCGGGTTGGGGCGGGTGTGGCGCTTGATCATGTTGACGCGCTCGACGATGACCCGTCCCTCCGTGGGCAGCACCCGCAGGATGCGTCCCTGGCGTCCCCGGTCCTTGCCCGCGATGACGATGACCGTGTCGTTCTTGCGCAGACGGGGCTTAGACCGCGGCATCAGAGCACCTCCGGCGCCAGAGAAATGATCTTCATGAACTTCTTCTCGCGCAGCTCCCGGGCGACCGGTCCGAAGACGCGCGTGCCGATCGGCTCCCCTTCGGTGGAGATCAAGACCGCCGCGTTGTCGTCGAAGCGGATGCAGGATCCGTCCTTGCGGCGATGATTGCGGCGCGTGCGGACGACGACCGCCCGTACCACGCGCTTGCCGTGCTTCTCCACAAACGGAGAATCCGGAGCCGCCTCCTTGACCGAGGCGGTGATGATGTCGCCCAGGCCGGCATACTGCCCGGCCGAGCCGCCCCGCATCCGGATGCACGCGATCTTGCGCGCGCCGGAGTTGTCCGCCACCTCGAGGATGGTGCCCATCTGAATCATCGCGATGCTCCCGTCGGCGCCATCTACGCCTCTGCCTTGACCAGAATCTCTCGCAGCCGCCACCGCTTCAGCTTCGACGTGGGCCGCGTCTCCTCGATGCGGACGCGGTCTCCCACCTTGGCGGAATTGGTTTCGTCGTGCGCGTGAAATCGGCTCGTGCGCTTGATCGTGCGGGTGTACTGCGCGTGCTGCACGCGCCGCTCCACTTCCACCACGATCGTCTTTTGCATCTTGTCGGAGACCACGCGGCCCACTTTGGTGGCGCGGCCTCGGGACGCGGCGGCTCCCGTCACGGCTTCCGTCATTTCCCCGCCTTGGCCTGGATCTCCAGGGCCCGTCGGTACGTCTTCACGCGCGCCAGATCGCGCCGCAGCACCCGGAGGCGGCTGGGGTTTTCCAGCTGCCCGGTGGACTTCTGCAGACGCAGCTTCCAGCTGGACTCGCGCAATTGCTGCTCTTTCTCCAAGAGCTCGGCGTCTCCATGCTGGGCCAAAGTCTCGCGCTCTTTCTTCTTCATCGGATCTCCATCTCGGACTCCCGCGTGACCAGGCGCGTCTTCAGTCCCAACTTGTCGGCGGCTAAGTGCAGGGCCTCTTTGCCCGTGGCGAAGTCGACGCCTTCCATCTCGTACAGGATCCGGCCCGGCTTGACGACGGCGACCCAGCCCTCCGGAGCTCCCTTGCCCTTGCCCATGCGCGTTTCCGCCGGCTTCTTCGTGTACGGCTTGTCCGGGAAGATGCGGATCCAGATCTTGCCCCCGCGCTTGACCGCGCGCGTCATCGCGATGCGCCCCGCCTCGATCTGCCGCGCGGTGATCCACCCCGGCTCGAGAACCTGCAGGCCCATATCGCCGAACGCGAGCGTGCCGCCGCGGAAGGCCTTGCCCCGCATGCGCCCGCGCTGCTGCTTCCTGTACTTGACCTTCGACGGCATCAACATGATTGGTCTTCCGCTTCCCTACGCCGCGGTCTTGCGGCGATTCTTGGCCTTGTGCTGCTCGCCCCGATAGATCCAGACCTTGACGCCGATCTTGCCGTAGGTCGTATTGGCCTCGGCGAAGCCGTAGTCGATGTCGGCCTTGAGCGTGTGGAGCGGCAGCCGCCCCTCCTGGTACCACTCCGAACGGGCGATCTCGGCTCCGTTCAACCGGCCGGCGCAGCGGATCTTGATTCCCTGCGCGCCAAACCGGAACGCCGATTCGATCCCCTTCTTCATGGCGCGCCGGAAGGCCACGCGGCGCTCCAGCTGCAGGGCGATCGACTCGGCCACGAGCTGGGCGTCGGTCTCGGGCCTCTGGATCTCGATGATGTTGATGTGGACCTCGGTGTTGGTCCGCTTCTGGAGCTCGTCGCGCAGCTTGTCGACTTCGGCGCCGCGCTTGCCGATGATGATTCCCGGGCGCGAGGTCTGGATGTTGACCTTGAGCTTTCCGGCGAACCGCTCGATGTCGATCTCGGAGACGCCCGCGTGCGAGAGGCGGCGCTTCAATTCCTTGCGCAGGTTCAGGTCCTCGTGGAGGAACTTCAGGTAGTCCTTCTCCGAGAACCAGCGCGAGTGCCACGTCCGGTTGAAGCCGAGTCGGAATCCGAAGGGGTGAACTTTCTGGC
>JBDTXY010000101.1:0-8835 GCA_040005945.1 Acidobacteriota bacterium | reverse complement strand
CTTTAGCCATCATCTTTTGGATGTTCATAGGTGTTCTCAGTTCTCAGTTTTCAGTTCCGGAGTTCGAACTCTGAACTGAGAACTGACGACTGAAAACTGAGAACTATTCCTCCTCCTTGATCTCCGTCAGCTCCCCGTGAAAGAGCTCCATCGCCGAGCGCACCATCGGGTCCGATTCGGCCCGGGAGCTCGCGCGCTCGCGCGCGATCGTGGACCGGGGCACTTCCCGCGCCGCCTTGCCCAGATCGCCATCGGCCGGAGGCCCCGTCTTCAGCACGATCCGGAGCGGCTTGCCGAACGCCTCGCGGGCGACCTCGGCGAGCAGCCTCTTCGCGGCGATGTCGTCCAAGGCCTCCTTGGCCGCGGCCCGGTCGATGCCGAACCGCAGGACCAGATCCTCGCCGTCCACGGAGACCGATTCCGCGAGGCTGACCTGCGCCGCGGTCACGCGCCGGCGGGAGTCCAAGAGATCGTGAAAGCGTTGCATCGGATCCAACCCGGAGGCCGGAGCGGGACCCGAAGAGGGCTCCTCGATGTCGGGCTCGCCGGTCACCAGCGACACGATGCGCGGCCCCGCGTCGCGCTCGCGCAGGCGGGGGGCGACCGGCGGCGGCGCCGCCTTGAGCGGCGAGGCTCCGGACAGGGCCACCTCCAGGTCCCGCAGCCGCGGAAGCTCCGCGAGCTTGAGGATCAGCATCTGCACGACCAGCCCCGGGTCGTCGACCCGCCGCACCTGTTCCTCGGCCGCCAGCGTCAGGGACACGGCGCGCAGGAGGTTCTCGTAGGGCATGGCGCGGGCCAGGGCCGACATCCGCTCCTGCTCCGGCGCCGGGACATCCGCCGGAGCGCCCGCCGCGCAGAGCAGCAGCCGGCGGAGGAACGCCACGAACTCCTTCAGGACGTGCCGCGGATCCGCTCCGCCTTCGGTCAAGCGCAGGAGATTCGCGATCGTGGCGGCGCGGTCCCCCGCCGCAACGGCGGAATACATCCCCTCGAGCAGCTCGACGTCGACCAGCGCGAGGATCTCGCCGCACCGGGCCTCATCCACCGTGCCGCCGGCCAGCGTGGCCGCCTGATCCAGCATGGACAGCGCGTCGCGCAGGCTGCCCTCCGCGGCGTTGGCGATCAGGCGCAATGCCCCCGGCGTGGCCGAGATCTTCTCCGCCTGGGCCACCTTGTCCAGCTGGGCCGCGATCTCCTGGACCGTGAGCGCCCGGAACGTGAAGCGCTGGCAGCGCGACACGATCGTGGCCGGGATCTTGTGGAGCTCGGTCGAGGCCAGAATGAATCGGGCATGGGGCGGCGGCTCCTCCAGCGTCTTGAGCAGGGCGTTGAACGCCTCGGTGGTCAGCATGTGCACTTCGTCGATGATGGCGATGCGGAACCGGTCGCGTTGCGGGGCGTAGCGGACGGTCTCGATCAGCTCGCGCGCGTGCTCGATCTTCCGGTTGGAGGCGCCGTCCATCTCGTGAACGTCGAGCGAGTCGCCCCGCTCCAGGATCTCGCGGCAGGACGCGCATTGCCCGCACGGCCGGATCGTGGGGCCCTGGTCGCAGTTGAGGGCCCGCGCCAGCATGCGCGCCGTGGACGTCTTGCCCACGCCGCGGGGGCCCGTCAGCAGATAGGCGGACGCGACGCGGCCTTCGGAGATCGCGTTGGACAACGTGCGGGCCACGGCCTCCTGACCCACGAGGTCCTCGAAGAGCCGGGGCCGCCATTTGCGAGGGAGCGCGACGTGCATGGAAGTCTCGATCATACCGGCGGCCGAAGATGAGCTCAGGTTGACCTGCGGCGCACGGGGTCGCCTCCTGATCGCTGCTTCCTTCCGGATCTGACGAGGTTCGGAGGCTGCCGTCGCACAGGGCCCGAACTCATCCTGGGCCGCCGGGAGCGCGATTGTATCTCAGCCTTCCGGGCGGAAACGGGTCGGGCGAAATCGGACTACGCGGGAGCCCTCTGCAGGAGGCGCAGCAGGAGGAACACGCCCAATGCGATGCCAGCGGCGAGATCGATGCGGCCGAACCCGCCCTCCGGAGGCGGCGGCCACAGCCCCTGGGCGGCGCCGATCGAGAACAGCAGCGAGAACAGGCCCAACCACGCCATGCCCGCGGCGGCGAGGCCCGACGGCCAGGCCATCCGCTTCACTTCTTGTTGCAGCGGGCGCGCACGAATTGCATCACCGCTTCGGCCAGGTTCCGGGGAATCTCGCGCGGCTTGAGCATCTTCAGCGTGCGTCCCGTGGCACGATAGCTCTTGAGGAAGACGACGCACGGCGGGCATTCCTCGAAATGCCGTTCGAGCTGCACGCGGTCGGGGGCCGGCATCGAGCCGTCCTCGTAGTCCGCGAGATACTCGAGAATGAGGCGCCGGCAGCTGATCTCGTCGTGTTTCCCGTGCTTCACGGCGCCACCCTCTGCTCGCTCCCGCTGGGAAGCGCCGTGACTTGGGTGAGCCGCTGCCGCACGAAGAGCCGCGCGCGGTGCAGGCGCGACTTGAGCGCCGGAATCGAGATCTTGAGAATCTCGGCCACGTCCGAAGGCTTCATCTCCTCGACGTCGACCATCCAGATCACGTCGCGATAGGTCTTCGGCAGCTCGGCGATGAAGCCCTCCGCCCGCTCGGCCAGGTCCCTGGCGATGGCCTCGTCCTCCACGCCGTCGATCCACGCCGCTAACTCCGGCGAGGCCCGATGGCCATCGCTCGCGAAGCGCGGCATGTAGTCGTCGATCGGCACGGTCACGACCGGTTTGCGGCGGCGCGCGCGGCTGTAGGCTTGATTCAGAGCTACGCGGTAGAACCAGGAGAAAAACTTCTTGGATTCGTCGAAGGTCCCGATCTTGCGATAGAGCGTCCAGAAGCTGTCCTGGGTCGCCTCTTCGGCGTCCTCGGGGTTCCGGAGAACGCCGTACGACAGCGAATAGATCCTGGCGTGGTAGCGCTCGACCATTTCTCGAAAGGCCTCATCATCGCCTCGCTTGATGCGCGAAACCAACTCGAGATCCGAGGCGTCTTGATCTTCTGCCATAGAGACTTACGCCTCCAGGTTCTCCGGAGGTTCGCGCATTCTACTGGCGGTGCGCGAAGACAGTGCCCTGTTGTACGATTCCCCGCTCCCGGAGAGGTGTCCGAGTGGCTTAAGGAGCACGCTTGGAGCCGCCCACCAGAGGAAGACCCCCAGCAGTAGGCAACGCCGGCCTCGGGCCGGCGTTTACTCGTATCTGACTATCGCCTGACCTCCCTTCTCCGATGTAGGATTCCCGCCTCCCGGAGAGGTGTCCGAGTGGCTTAAGGAGCACGCTTGGAAAGCGTGTGTGCGCAAAACGTACCGGGGGTTCGAATCCCCCCCTCTCCGCCAGACTGAAATCCAAGTCCCAAATGAGCGCTGCCGAAGGCCAGCGTTTATCCCCCGCTCTCCGCCAAATCCCTTCCGCCGGCGTAATCCCACGAGAGCGGTTACACTTCTCGAAGCCTCATGCCCGAGAAGAGCGACCGCGGCGACCTCCTCTTTCTCGCCGGCCACCCCTGCCTCGATTTCCTGAACACCCGACCCTTCGTGAAGGGACATCCCGTCGAGCTGCTGGGGAGTTTCGAGGACTTCGTGCGCTGGCTGACGCGGGCCGGAAGGCTCGACTCGCGCGCCGCCGCGGACGCCCTGCGGCGCTGGGGCCAGAGCCCGGAAGGGCCCCGCATCGTCGAGCGGGCCCGGGCGTTTCGCGAAACGCTCCGACACATGGCCGAGGGCCTGGTCAGAGAACGCGGTGTCGCCGCGGAGGGGCCCGCCGCGATCAACTTCATCCTGGCCGAGAACGAGGGCACGCTGCGCCTGGAAAGGCAGGGCCCGGGGTTTCGAACGCGATTCGCCTCCAAGCCGGCGCATCCGATCTCGCTTCTGGGCAACGTCGCCGAAACGGCGGCGGACCTGATGAGCTCGCGGGACCTGCGCCTGGTGCGCCAATGCGGCAATCCCGACTGCGTCCTCTTCTTTTACGACGGCACTCGCAACCACCGGCGGCAATGGTGCGCGATGCGCACCTGCGGCAACCGGATGAAGGTGCGGGCTTTCCGGAAGCGCACTCGCGGTCCGCGCTAGGACTCATTCTCGATCGCTCGCTCGGCTCTTCCGCCCGTCATCCCGAGGAGCGGCGCGAGGAGGGATCCCGCGCTCGATCGCGATCGACCCGTGTCGAGCGCGGGATCTCTCGCTCCGCTCGAGATGACGGCTCACGCTCGCGACGAGGGATCCCGCGCTCGATCGCCACGGCCTCTTGCCCGGCCGGGACCGCTCCTATCCCTTTCCCGCCAGCTTCTTGAGCCCCTCGAAGCTGTAGATGCCGTCGTTGTGGCCGTCGGCCCAGTCGATCTGAACGGCGTAGGCGCCGACGCGGCGATGCGACACGGCCTGGAACGCGCGCTCCGTCAGCGGCCGCTCGGGGCCCTTGTAGAGATTTCCCAGCAGATCCTTCTCGCCCCGGCACATCGCGCAGGGGCAGTTGCGCCTCAGCGCCTCCAGCGCAAAGTAGTCCTCGCTCCCGTCGTCCCACACGATCGCGAGCTCGTTGCCGACGAGCAGGATGTCCCGGGGAACGGGCGTGGCCATAAGTCCTACTTCAGGCCCTCGGCCAGGAACAGGTCGGAGAGGATGCGGTTGTAGGAGTAAGCGTACGTCTTCCCGTCGCCGGCGATCGCCGGCGGGGCGACGTTGGAGATCCCGGCGGGATCCGGAGGCGTCAGCTCCTTCCAGAGCTCGCGCTTGCCGGAGATGACGTCGAGGAGGAAGACCCGCGCGGGGTAGAGCCCGCGCTTGTAGACGTACAGCGAACGCGCATCGGCCGCCCATCCGATCGGCGTCTCGTCGTCTCCAATTCCCGGGATCGGCAGGGGCTCGCCGCCCGAAAGCGGATAGAGGTACTGCTTCTGGTCGGGACCCATCACGACGCTGAAGCGGCCGTCGGGCGAAACGCTGCGAAACGGCGCGCGGTAACCGGGGGGACTGATGGCTCGAGGCTTGGCGTCCATGCTGTCCAGCATGTAGAGGCGCGAGCCCTTGCCCTCGTCGCTGCCGGTCACGACGATCCGCTTCCCGTCCGGCATCCAGTTCGCGGACTGGATCGACAACCCTCCCGCGGGAACCGACCGGGCCTGGCCGGGTCCGGTGGGAAGGAGCATCAGGCCCCGAACTGCGGTGTTGCCCGAGATGGACAGCGCCCACCGGCCATCCCGGGAGATCGACGACGGGTTCCCGTCTCCGAGGCGGACCGGCGGGGAGCCGTCCATGCGGCGGGAGTAGGCGGAATAGTTCGGCCCGCCGCCCTCGCCCGTCTCGCTGAAGATGAAGATGGAGCCGTCCGGCGCGAGGTCGCGCACCGAGGACCAGTCCAGCCACGAGAGGTCCCGCTCCTTCGCGTCGCCCGGAGTCCAGGCCAGGATGCCGGAGCGCAGCGCGTCGTGGGCGACCAACGCCCGGCCGTCCCGCGAGACGTCCTGTAGGGTCAGGTTGCCGGTCACTCGTGCGAGGATTCGGCGCGATCCGGAGCGTGTGACGGCGAAGAGCGCACGGTTGCCGCCGGTCTCCGCGGCCGTGAACCAGACTTCTTTGGCGTCCGGCGACCAGGCCAGACCGCCCTCGGTCGCGAAGTCGCCCGCGAGCTTGCTGCGCTTCCTTGCGCGGTCCACCAGCTCGACCGCGCCCCCGTCGTCGCCGAGGACTGGATGGTTCATGAAGGCGACGGACTCCCCGTCGGGCGCCACCCGGAGATTGCTGAGCCATCCCTCGGTCTCGTAGAGGACCGTCCCGATCGGGAATTCGAGGCGGCTGTGCGATCCCACGACGCGCACGACCGCGAGCGACTGGCCGTCCGACCCCCAATCCGCACACTGCACGTCTTCGAGGACTTCGCGGGGCGTCCCGCCTCCCGTCACGCCGATCCGCGCCAGCGTGCCCGTGCGCATGAAGGGCCCGCCGAAGCGCCGGTTGAGGGACACGGCCATCTCGCCCGAGGAGGACACCGCGAAGACGTCGGCCCCCTTGAGCCCGAAGGGGCGAGCCTCGGGGCTGTCGAAGCGCGAGACGAAGATCTCGACGGGCCGGCCTTCCCACGATGCGGCGTAGAGGATGGTCTGCCCATCCGGCGCGAAGCGGGCGGAGTAGATCTCGCCGCGCTGGAACGTGAGCTCGCGGAAGACGGGCGGCGGGACGCGGCCGGCCTTCTTCCCGGAAGCGTACGCAGCGAAGCCGACGGCGGCCGCGACCAGGGCGGCCGCGGCGAGGGCAGGCCAGAGGCGCCCCCGTCGCTTCGAGGCCGCGGGGTGCTGGCCCGTCGCCTCCCCCGAGACGAAGGCCTCCGAGAGATGGTCGCGGATCGCGGACAGATCCCGCGCCAGGTCCTTGGTCGTCCCGAAGCGGTCCTCGGGATCCTTGGTCAGGCAGCGCTCGACGAGCCAGCGGATGGGCGCCGGGACCCTGGGGTTCAACTGCGAGACCGGCTCGGGCTCCTCGCGGATGATCGCGGTCAGAGTCTCCGCCGTCGTCCCGCGCTCGAACGCGCGCTTGCCCGTGGCCATCTCGTAAAGGATCGAGCCGAGCGAGAACTGGTCCGACCGAAAGTCCAGCGGCCGTCCCGCCGCCTGCTCGGGCGACATGTATCCGACAGTCCCCATGACCATTCCAGGACGCGTCGCGTCGACGGCGGTCTGAACCACCGAGAGCTCCGTCTCGTCGGGCGTCACGAGCTTGGCCAGGCCGAAGTCCAGGATCTTCGCGAAGCCGTGCTTGGAGACCATCACGTTGGCGGGTTTGAGATCCCGGTGCACGATGCCGACCGCATGCGCCGCGGCCAGTCCGTCGGCGATCTGGGTGGCGAGCTCGAGCAGCTTCTTCGTGGGCACCGGCCCGGACGCGATGAGGTCCTTCAGGGTGCCGCCCTCGATGAGCTCCATCGCGATGTAGACCGTGGCGTCCGCCGTACCGATGTCGTAGATCGTCAGGATGTTGGGGTGGGACAGCCCCGACGCCGCGCGCGCCTCGCGCTCGAATCGCGCACGGCGGTCGGCGTCCGCGGCGAGCTCGGCGGGAAGAACCTTAATCGCGACGTCGCGCTTTAAACGCTCGTCCCGCGCACGGTAGACCTCTCCCATCCCGCCAGCGCCGATCGGGGCGATGATCTCGTAGGGGCCCAGCCGGGTTCCGGAGGGAAGCGTCATGGTGTCAGACGCGATTCTAGCCGCGAATGCTCTCGGCGGCTGATAGAGTCGGCGGCGGCTCGTCCGGCGCCCGACCGTCCATCTTTGCGGGAGGTGAATATGGGTCTTCTCGACAATCTCGGAAACCTGGCCAGAGAACTGGCCAGCGGAAACGCGTCGGAAGCCGACGTCCATTCCGCCTACGACCAGGTCGCTCATACGGTGCCCCAGGGCACTTTGGCGGACGGGATCTCTCACGTGTTCCAGTCCGAAGAGACTCCGCCGTTTCCGCAAATGGTCGGAGGTCTCTACGAGCGATCGAATCCGGATCAGAAGGCCGGGCTTCTCAACCAGATCCTCGGAGCGCTGGGACCGGGGGGCGCCGCCCAATTGCTGAGCGGCATCGGCGGCCTGGCGGGGCTCGGGAGGATCCTCACCGGCGGCAGCGTGACGCCGGCGCAGGCCGAGCAGATTCCGCCGGAGACGGTCGAGGTGCTCGCCCAACACGCCGCGAAGAAGGATCCGACGATCATGGACAAGGCGGCGGGCTTCTATGCGCAACACCCGACTCTGATCAAGGCGATCGGCGCGGGCGCCCTGGCGCTGCTGATGTCGCGAATGTCCGCACGGCGCCGGTAGTCGCGGGGCCGAGGCGGCCGGGGCGCTGGGGCGTCGGACGTTACTTCATGCCGTCGACGAGTTGAAGATAAGAGAGCACCCGCAGGTAGCTGTACGCGTACGTCTTCCCGTCCGGCGTGACCACGAAGCGGCTGACCGAGTTGAGGCCGGCCGCGTCGGCGACCATCAGCTCCTTCCAGAGCTCCAGGCGCCCGGTGGCCATGTCGTAGCGGTCAATCCGCGAGGGAATGGTCTGATCTTCTTGAAGATAGAGATACTTCCCGTCCGCCGAGAATCGCGTGGGCCGATACTTGGCGTCCAGACCCGCAAGGGCACGCGGTTCTCCGCCGGCCAGCGGATAGAGATAGATCCGACGATCCGGCCCGCTGACGACCACCGATTTCCCGTCCGGAGTGATCGTGCCGCGGAAGAGCGAGTAGCCCTCCGGGGTCAGCGCCCGGGATTTCCCGCCCGCGACGTCCCGTAAGTAGAGCCGCATCCCCTGGCCGGCCTGGGTTGCCGTGTAGACGATCTGCTTGCCGTCCGGCAGAAAATCGGCGTTGATCGGATCCATGCCTTCGCGAGACAGCGCTCGCGGCTCGCCGACGCTCGTCGGCAGCAGCACGATCTGCGGGGATTCGGATCCCGAGACGTTGGCGATGGAAATGGCCCACGCGCCGTCGGGCGAAAAGGCCTCGGTCGCCCCCGCGCCGAGGCGGATCGCGGGAGAGCCGTCGGTCTTGCGAAGATAGGACGAGTAGCCCGCTCCTCCGCCCTCTCCGGACTCGGTGATGAGGATCTTCTGCCCGTCCGGCGCGATGTCGGTGACGAGCGAGTAGTCCAGCCAGGCGAGCTCCCGCTCCTTTTCGTCGCCGGGGCCCCGCTCGAGGATGCCGAGGCGGGCGCTCTCGTTGGTCATCAGCACGTGACCGTCCTTTGAGATGTCGCGAATGGTGCTGATCCCCGGCACGCGGCCGACGAGGCGGGTCTTTCCACTGGTCGTCACGGCGTGGACGGCGCGGTTGAAGCCGCCCTCCG
>JBDTXY010000100.1:0-8903 GCA_040005945.1 Acidobacteriota bacterium | reverse complement strand
AGCGGCGAAAGAAAATACGCGCGCCACTCGCGCCCGACGATCGCGAAAAGCTTTCTCACGGCTGGTCCTCGGCCGGTTTTTCCAGGGCCTCCGGTTGCGGCGCCGCGACGGCCGCCGCTTCCTCGTGCCGCGTCAAACGGACGAACACGTCCTCGAGCGTCATCGACGCGCGGGCCAGCTCGCGCAGGACCCAGCCATTCGCGACGGCCAGTCGAAAGATCTCTTCGCGCGGATCGCTGCCCTGGAGGCACAGCACGCGCGCGCGCGTCTCGCCGGCCGCCTCCTCCAGCTCCACCGACGCCACGCCCGCGAGCTGGGCCAGGCTCTCGCGCATCGCGACGGATCCCTTGGCCGCGACGTGCACCACCGGCGCACCGGCGAGCTTCGCGCGCAGGTCCGACGGCGTGCCCTCCGCCACGATCCGGCCGCGGTCGATGATCAGCACGCGGTCGCACACGGCCTCGACCTCGGGCAGGATGTGGGTCGAGAGCAGCACGGCGCGGTCCCGGCCCAGCTGGCGGATCGTCTCGCGCACCTTGATGATCTGCACGGGATCCAGTCCGATCGTCGGTTCGTCCAGGATGAGCACCGGAGGCTGGTGCACCAGCGCGCCCGCCAGCGCCGTGCGCTGTCGGAAGCCCTTGGACAGGTTGTCGATCTTGCGGTCGGCCACCTCGTCTAAGAGGCAGCGATCCACGGCCTCGTCGACCCGCGCGCGCACCTGATTGCCGGGGACGCCTTCCAGCCGGGCCCGGAACGTCAGGTACTCGCGCACGCGCAGCTCGGTGTAGACGGCCGCGGACTCGGGAAGGTAACCGAGCGAGGCCCTCGCGGCGCCGGACTGCGTCACGACGTCGTGGCCCGCCACGCGCGCCGATCCCGACGTGGGCGGCAGGAATCCCGTCAAGACGCGCATCGTCGTGGTCTTGCCCGCGCCGTTGGGCCCGAGAAACCCCACGATCTCGCCCGGACGCACGGAAAACGTGACGTCGTCCACGGCCAGGCGCGTGGGATATCGCTTCGTCAGACTTTGGACTTCGATCATGGGTGCACGGACAAAACCGGGTTAGGAAATCGCGGAAGGATAATGCATATTCCCGAAAAAGAGTCGGGCATCCGGTTTCGCGCTCCGGCCTCGACTCCGGGCTCGGAGCGCCGAACCCGTATGATGTCTGACGTGATCTGGGTCGACAATGTGACGAAGAGCTTCGGCCGGCTGGGCGGGGCAACGCGCGCCCTGGACGGGGTTTCCCTCGAAGTCCGTCCGGGAGAGACGCTGGGCCTGATCGGCCCCAACGGCGCGGGAAAGACGACGCTGCTGTCCTGCCTGCTCGGATTCCTGCGGCCGGATTCGGGCCGGGTCCGGATTGCCGGCCGCCACGTGGACGACCTCTGGGTGCGCGCGCGGACCGGCTACATGCCGGAGCGCCTGGGGTTCGATCGCGACCTCTCGGGCGGCGCCTTCCTGGCCTTTCATTGGCGCTTGGCCGGCGGAGATCCCGCCGCGACCGAGCGCGAGGTCGCGGCCGCGGCCGATCGCGTGGGCCTGGAGCGCGGCGCGCTCAAGAAGAAGCTCAGGACGTACTCGCGCGGCATGCTGCAGCGCCTCGGCGTCGCGCAGGCGACCCTGCGTGATCCCCAGTTTCTCTTCCTCGACGAGCCGGCGTCGGGGACCGATCCGCTGGGTGTCGCGATCGTGCGCGAGCGCATCCTGGAGGCCAAGGGCCGGGGCGCCACGATCGTGCTCAACTCGCATCAGCTCTCCGAGGTCGAGCGGGTCTGCGACCGCGTCGTCTTCATCGACCACGGACGGCTGGTTCGCGACGAGACTCTGCGAGGCGAGGCGGCCTCGCGCCGGCGCACGGCCATTCGCGTGCCCGCGGAGCGGACGACGGAGGCGGTGGCCGTGCTCGCGCAGGCGGGCATCGCGGCGCAAGCGGGTCCGGACGGCGTCCTGCGTCTCTCGGAGAGCGCCGAGGCGCAGGTGTCGGCGGCCGTCAAGGCGCTGGCCCTGGCGGACGTGGCCGTCCTGGAGGTGCGCTCCTCGGCCGAGCTGGAGGAGATGTTCCGCGAGGCGCCGTCCTCGTGACCGAAATGGTCCGCCGCTTTCTGCGGCAAAAGTTCACCAACGTCGGCGTCCTCATCGCGCTGTCCGCCCTGGCGCTCTTGGCCGCGCTCCAGCTGGCCGCGAGCCGCGGGGAGGACGGCTTCGCGGGGGTGGGATATTTGGCGGTGCTGATTCTCTCCGCCGCGTGCGTGTCCCGTGACGCCCGGAGCGGCGCGCTCCAGATGATCCTGTGCCGGCCGATCCGCAGGAGCGCCTACGTGCTGGGGCGCTATCTGGGCATCCTGGCGGGGAGCGGCGTGTTCTTCCTGGCGGCCGTCGGGTTGGCGTTGCTGCTGGCGCACGTTCTCCCCCTGACGCAAGACGTTTCGCAGCCGCCGATGCTCGGCGCACTGGCGCGCAGCGCGGCCGGAGCGTTTTTCTCGGCGGCGGGAATGGCCGCTCTGATCCTGTTCCTGTCGGTCTTCCTGCCGGGATACGGCGACGCCCTCGGGTACATCCTGCTGGCTCCGCTGCTGAGCCTGCCGGGCCTCGTCGCGCAATTCGCGCGAGTGCCTGCGCTCGACAAGGCCGGGAAGCTCCTCCGCGACAATCTCCTGCCGAACCCGAATTGGAACTCGGTGCTCGCCGGCGCCCATTCCCTGGGCGAGCCCGTCGGACGGTGGCTCTTCGCGCTCGTCGCCTATGTCGTGCTCGCAATCGCCCTGTTCAGCCGAAGGGAGTTTGCGTATGGACAGGAGTGAGGAGTCTCCGGCTCCCGCCTCCTCTCCGCGGCCGGAGTCGCAGTCCCGGCTCTCGCCGATCCTGCTGTGGGTCCTGATCGCGGCCGCTCTCTTCCGGGTGGTGACGGCCGTCATGGACCGCGAGGGGAAGGAGTCCGGCGCGGGGCTCGTGCGCTGGCAGCCCCACGAAAAGGCGGCCGCGCTGTCGCAGGCGACGAAGAAACCCATCCTCTACCAATTCACGGCGGCCTGGTGCGGTCCCTGCCACCTGCTGGACAAGAACTGGAGCGATGCCTCCATCGCCCAATCCGTCAACGGCGAATTCGTGCCGTCGCGCGTGATCGATCGGCAGCGCGAGGACGGAGAGAACCCTCCGGACATCGGCGATCTCCAACGGCGCTACGACATTACGGCCTTCCCCACGCTCGTGGCGGTCGCGCCCGACGGCCGCCTGCTCGGAAAGCTCGAGGGATATGGCGGACGCGATGTTCTCCTCCGGTTCTTGAAGGAGCCGGGGGCAAAGTAGGCCGCGCGCGCAAGTCAGTCCTCTCCCTCCTCGAGATCCGCGTCGTCGCCTCCCGCCCGCACCGAGACGGGACCATTCTCCGTCGACACATGGACCAACATCGGTCCGTCGTTCCACTCCAACCGCTCGCGGCGGTCGTCCGAGATCCGGCGGGCGCCCGCGCAGGCCGAACCCCGGCAGCGAAACGGTGAGTTTCCGCGCGACTCCACCGCCGCCCCGGAACGGTAGCCGGCCGGGATCGCCAGGTGGACGGGGCCGTTGACGGCGCGGGCCTCCAGACCCGCCCCCGACCACGCCAGACCGGACAGGGCGACTCCGATGGGTCCGTTGGACGTCTCCAGATGGAGGCTCCCGCTTCCGCCCGAGAGGTGGATCGGGCCGTTCTCCGCCCGGGCATCGATGTCCCCGGAGCAATCCTTGAGCGAGATCGGTCCGTTGGATGACCGCGCGGTGACCCGCCCGGAGAGCCCGCGCAGCCCGATCGATGCGTTGTCCGCTTCCAGGTCCATGGAGGCGCCCCGCGGAGCCGCGATCAAGAGATACGCGGCCCACCGCTGCCCGCCGGGTCCGCGCACGGACAATCCGTCGGAGTTCTCCATCACGGAGATGCGCGCCAGATCCGAGACCGAGGACGCGGCCTTGCAGGCGAGGACCTCGAAATCGTCGCGATCGCTTCCCACGACGCGCACCCCCGAGTGATCGGGAACCCGCACGCGCAGGGTCCGGCCGGGGGCGCCGGGAACCCGTAGTCGGTCTTGCCCGCGCTCGGCCGGGCGTCCGTCGATTGCGATGGCGATGTCCTCGCAGCGCGCGGGATCTTTGCCGTCGCTGATGGAAATGGAGACGCCCCGGTGGCCGGCCGTCATGGCGGAGGCTCCCAGCAGCAGGATCAGGCTCAAGCAGGCCTTGCGCAGCGTGAAGATCGTGACCATGGCTTCCTCCCAGCTCAGAGACGCGCGAACCCGCGGGAGGTTCGGGGGATTCGGGTTCGTTAGCCTGGAGGCTGCGACGCGGCCGCGGGGCCCTCCGTGCGCACCAGGCAAACGATGCTCCCCTCGCTTTGGGTCAGGGGCCGGTCCCACCACTCGCCGTCGGGCGTGCCAACCTGCGCGTGAGAGCCGCACGGCAGGACCCCGACCGAACGGTTTCGGCCGGACTGTTTGGAAAGATACATGCCCCGATCCGCGAGCTTGAGCACCTCGGTGAAGGCGAGCGTGCGTGGGGAATCCGAAAACCAGGGGAAGGGCGCCCAACCCACCGAGCAGGTCCGCTTGACCGATTGCCCGCCACCCAGGTCGAACGGGTCCGAGCCCACCGAGGCCATGATGCGCTCGGCCAGGACGTCGCCGCGAGCCCGGTCCGCATCGCGGGAGATCAGCAGGAACTCCTCGCCTCCCCACCGGATCAGGCGGTCCGAGTCCCGGACGACCAGAGTCAGCCGCCGGGCGACCTCCGCGAGCACGCCGTCGCCCCGGTCGTGCCCGAACTCGTCGTTGATCTCCTTGAAGTGGTCGATGTCCACGATGTAGAAAATCAGGTCGCAGTTGCGCGGGCGGTCTTGAGGCGGCGCGGCGTGGACCCGCAGCGTGCGGCTGACGTCGTCCTCGATGACGGTCGCGAAGAACCGGCGGTTGCGCGCGCCGGTCAGCGCGTCGGTGAACGAGGCCTCTCGCAGCTCCCGGTTGGCGGCGGCCAGCTCGGCGCTGCGGGCGGCGACGGCCTCCTCCAGGCGGTGGCGATCGGCCTCCAGATGGCGCGTGCGCCAGCGGACGACCATCGCGACCGCGCCCGCGGCGAGCAGCGCCCAGAGCGAGCGGGCCCACCAGGTCTCCCACCAGGAGGGGCGGACGCGCAGCGCGAACAGCGCGGGCTTCTGCGAGACCTTTCCGGCGGCCGAAACGCAGACGACCTCGAAGCGATAGTCGCCGGCGGGCAGCGCCGGGAAACGCGCCTCGGTCGTGTCCGTCTCGGTGTAGTGATCGACGAGGCCGACCATGCGGTACCGGAAACGCACCTTGCGGGGCTCCACGAAGGTCAGGCCCGCCCAGGACGCGCTGAAATCCCTCTCCCGCGTGTTCAGCACCGCCCTCTGGCTCGGGTCCAGCTGCCTCTCGCCCGCTCTCACGTCCGTCATCACCACGGTGGGAGCCGGCTGCGGCGCGGGCCCCGCTTCCGCTTGAAAGCGAATCAGGCCGCGGCTGGATCCCAGCCACACCGTCCCGTCGGGCTCGGCCAGGAAGGCGTTCTGATCCAAATCCTCGCTGATCATGCCATCGGGCTTTCCGTACCGTTCGCTCTTGGACCAGTCGGGCGCGAAGAGATCGACGCCGGATCCCGTGCCGATCCAGAGCACCCCGGAAGAGTCTTTTCCCACGAGAACGACCTTGTTCGAGATCAATCCCGTCGACGTGTTGATCGGATACGCGGCAATACGGTCGCCATGGAAGACGATCTTCTCGGCGCCGATGGGCTCCCGATACGCCACGACGAGGCTGCCGTCGGCGGCCACCGCGATCGAGGAGAGAAAGTTCTCGCGCAGGCCATCGCTGCGGGTGTACTTGCGCGGGGCGCCGGTCAAGCGCAGGAGGCCTTGCTTGCTGGCCGCGAACAGCGTCCCGGCCGCGTCCTCGGCGAACCCGCGCACGCCGTCGGGCTTGTCCCTTCCGATGGAGACGCGCTCGAACCGGTGGGAGGAAGAGCCCGGCGCCAGTCGATACACCCCGCTGACGGCGCCCACCCAGACCTCGCCGTTGGCGCGCTCGAGGATCGCGCCGACGCGGAATTGGTCCGAGGAGATGTCGTCCGCTTCGTAATGGCGCACCTTCCCATCGGGCAAGATCCGCGTGACGCCGCCGGGCCACGACCCGACCCAGATGCTGCCGTCTTTTCCGGCCGCGAGCGAGTTGACGACGTTGCCGCCCAGACCTTCCTTCTCGCGGAAGATTCGGACGGTCCCCGCGGCGTCGATGCGATTGAGCCCCTGCTCGGAGCCCACCCACAGCGATCCGGCATCCGGACCCGCCCTCTGCCGCGCGATCGCCCAGAGGACTTCGTGCGACAGCCCGTCGCCCCGCGTCCAGTTGCTGAACTCGCCGTGCCCCAGCCGCTGCGTCAAGCCTCCTCCCAGAAGGCCCACCCACAGCGAGCCCTCGCGGTCGACGAGCGCCGTGAGCGCGGTGTCGGCCGCCAGGCCCTCGCGCCGCCCGATCACGCGCCAGGTGCGCCCCTGCTCGTGGGCGATCCCTTGAACGGTCGGCACCAGCAGGTGCCCGAGGTCATCGAAGCCCAGTCGTCCGAACTCGCTGGAGTCCGGCAATCCGTCGTCGCGCCGCTCGAAACGCTGTCCGTTGGGCGGCAGGACATAGAGGTGCCGGACCGTGCGCACCCAGAGGCGGCCTTCGGCGTCGGTCTGGGTTTCGTCGATCGTCTCCTCGCCGGGCAGTCCGCGGGGAGTTCCGAAATCGACCACGCGCCCGGACGCCTTGCGGAAGAGCGACCCTCCGTGCGCGAAATAGAGGACGCCGTTGCGGTCGACGTGCACTGCCGTGACGGCCCCGCTGCCCCCCGCGTTGGCCTCCTGGTCCGGGTGGAAGCGATCGGCCCGGCCCGCGAAGAGGCCGCGCTCGGTTCCCACGAACACGTTGCCGTCGGCGTCGGCGGCGATTCCCTGGTGGCTGATGGCGAACGCCCCGAGTCCCTCCGCCGATCCGATGACCACGAATCGGTCGCCTTGCCGGCGCGCGAGCCCCGAGCCTGTGCCGACGTAGAGCGTGCCGGCGGGTGTTTCGTAGACTTGATAGATCCGCGTCCGGGGAAGGCCCTGGTCGCCGTCGAACTTGACGAAGCGCCGCCCGTCGAAGCGGAACAACCCGTCGTCGGTGCCGGCCCAGAGAAACCCGGTTCGGTCCTGGATCACGCACTCGACGGAAAGATCGCTGAGGCCCTCCTCCTCTCCGTAGGTCCGAAACATGAAACGGCCCAGAGGCGTCGCCTCAGGATCGGCCGGAGCTGCCGCGAGCGCGAGGGCACTCGCCGCCAGCAGAACAGCCGACGCGCACGCGATTCGCAGGGCTCCGGCGACTCGGCCGGAGCCTCGGATTTCACCCGATCTCGGCATAGCGATGTGTGGAAAGATTGAAACTCTGCCCATTATAAAAGCTTTCGGCCATGGGCCGTTCGCGCCCGATCGCGCCGCGGCGATCATCCCCGCCGGTCGCGGTGGTCGTCGATCCGGGAGTCCGCGGCGGACCCCTCCATGGCGCCGCCCATGGCGCGGGGATCGGCGAGGAACCGACCCGTCAAGCTTTTGGAGTTTCGCGCGATCTCTTCGGGCGTGCCTTCGGCGACGATCCGTCCTCCGGCGCTCCCGCCGCCGGGGCCCAGCTCGATGATCCAATCCGAGGCTTCCAAGAAGCCCAAATGGTGTTCGACGGCCAGCACGGAGTGGCCCCGCGAGATCAACCGGCGAAGCGTCCCGAGCAGCCGGTCGACGTCCCGCGCATGGAGCCCGGTGGTCGGCTCGTCGAACAGGAACAAGACGCCGCGCGAGGCCGCGGACCGGATGCCCAGAAATGCCGCGAGGCGGAGCCGCTGCGCCTCGCCGCCGGACAGCGTCGCCGTGGGCTGGCCCAGCCGCATGTAACCCAGGCCGGCCTCCAACAGGGGCTCGAGCCGGCGCACGATTTTTTCTTCCGAGGCGAAGAACGCCGCGGCGTCTTCCACGGTCATCTCGAGAACGTCGTCGATGTTCTTTCCCCGCAGCCGCACCGCGAGCACGCGCGATTGGAATCTCCGGCCGTCGCACGCGTCGCACCGCACGACGACGTCGGCCAAGAATTGCATGTCGATCGTCTGCCAGCCGGTGCCCCGGCACGCCTCGCAGCGTCCCCCGGCCGAGTTGAAGGAAAAGTCGCGGGCCGTGATGCCGCGCGAGGCGGCGCGCGAGCTGCTCGCGAAGAGCCGGCGGATCTCGTCCCAGGCCTTGGTATAGGTCACGGGATTGGACCGGGCCGAGCGCCCCAGCGGGGTCTGGTCGACGAGGAGCAGATCGGAGATCGACTCGAGGCCCTCGATCCGGTCGTGCGCGCCCACATCGAACTGCGTGGCGCCCTTGATCCGCCGGGCGTAGGCGTGGTGGAGGATGTCCCGCATCAGCGTGGACTTGCCCGAGCCGGAGACGCCCGCGATCGACACCATGCGGCCCAGCGGGATCCGCACCGTGAGGTCCCGCAGGTTGTTCTGATTCGCGCCGACGATCGTGATGGTTCCCTCGGCGCGCCGGAACGGAACCACGCGCTTGGAGGCTGGCGCGCCGGGCGACGGGCCCCGGATTTCGGACGGGCGCCGCGAGCGGCGACGCAGCAATTCGCCCGTGGCCGAATCCGCGACGCGGGCCAGCGCTCGCGGCGTTCCCTCGAAGAGCAGGCGCCCCCCCTGGCTGCCCGCTCCGGGCCCCAGATCGATGACGTGGTCGGCCGATTCGATCGCCTCGGGATCGTGCTCCACCACGACCACGGTGTTCCCGCGGTCGGCCAGGCGGCGCAGGATCGCGAGCAGCCGCCGCGTGTCCGCGGCGTGCAGGCCGATCGTG
>JBDTXY010000099.1:0-8971 GCA_040005945.1 Acidobacteriota bacterium | reverse complement strand
CTTGGGCGTGGGCGTGTAGAGGGCCTTGGGCTCGGGAAAGACGTCCCCGTAGAGCCCGTTGAAGCGGCGGACGATCTCGCGGCAGATCTCCAGGTGGCTGGCCTGATCCTCGCCGACGGGCACCAGGTGCGCCCGGTACACGGCGATGTCCGCCGTCATCAGGACCGGGTATCCCAGAAACCCGTGCGTCGCCAGGTCGCGCGTCCGGAGCTGCTCGATCTGATCCTTGTAGGTCGGCACCCGCTCGAGCCACGAGAGGGGCGTGATCATCGAGAAGTACAGGGCCAGCTCGGCATGCTGCGGGACCCGGGACTGGAGGAACACGGTGGCGCGGCCCGGATCCAGTCCGACCGCGAGCCAGTCCAGCACCGCGTCGCGCGTGCTCGCGGCGAGCGACTGCGTGTCGGCGTAGTCGGTGGTCAGCGCGTGCAGGTCCGCGACGAAGAAGAAGCAGCGATATTTTCCGCTCCGCTCCAGGTCCACCCAGTTCTTGACCGCCCCGAAGTAGTTGCCGAGGTGGACGCGGCCCGTGGGGCGAAGCCCGGAGAGGACGATTTCGCTCACGTCATGATCCGAAGACCAACCGAATCACCACGTTTTGAACCGGCCGAAAGAGGGCTCCCAACGCGCGCGTGGAGACCAGCAGGATCACGATGAACAATCCAAACGGCGCGATCACCGCGTACACGCGCGCCAAGGGCGGCCCGACCACGGAAACGGCCACGCCGCTGCCGTCGAGCGGCGGAATCGGGATCAGGTTGAAGACCCCCAGCGTGACGTTGACCATCACGAACCAGAAGAGGATGTACGTGATCGGCGCGAGCGCGCCGGTCGCGAAACGGCTGCCCTGGAGGGCTTCCGCCAGCTCCTGCAGCGCCAGGGGCGAGCTGGCGCGAATGACGGTCAGCAGGAGGATGCCGATCCCCGCCAGGAGGAAGTTGGAGACCGGCCCGGCCGCCGAGACCGCGAGGTTCGCCAGGCGCGGATTCCTCGTCCGGCGCAGATCCACGGGCGTGGGCTTGGCGGCGCCGAAGATGAACCCCGTGAACAGATAGGACACGATGGGGATCAGGACGCTGCCGACCGGGTCGATGTGCCGGATCGGATTCAGGCTGATCCGGCCCAGGTCCCGGGCCGTCGGGTCCCCGAACCGCAGGGCCATCCAGGCGTGGGCCGACTCGTGGAAGGAGATGGCGAAGAGAACCACCGCCAACTGGATGGCGAAATCGACGATCTTGTGTTCCAAGCAGCCGGACTATATAGGCTGGGCCGCGAGCGGCGAAAAGGCCTGAGATCGAAAAACATGCAGCCGAAACCTTACCGATTTCCCGTCGTCTCTCCCTATGGCCGGGCCGAATGGAATTGAGGTCAGCAAACGAGGATCTGGGGCTGCTCGAGCGCATCCGCCGCGGGGACAACGAAGGCGCGGCCGAGCTCTTCGAGCGGTATGCCCCTGCCCTGCTGCGCTTTGCGGACCGCATGCTCTCGGACCGAGGGGCCGCGGAAGAGGTGACTCAGGAGGTGTTCGTCAAGGTGATCTCGCGAGCGCATCAATACGACGGCCGCGCCGGTGTCGCCTCCTGGCTCTTTGCCATCGCCGCCAACGCCTGCCGCGACCGCCGCCGGCGCGTGCGGCGCGCCGCGGTCGTGCCGCTGGAGTCGGTGGCCGAGCCCCGGGCCCGGGGAGAAGGGATCGAAGCCTCGATGGTCTCGGAAGAGCGCCGGAACGCGGTGCGCAAGGCACTCGCTCACCTCTCCGAGGAACAGCGCGAGGCGCTGGTCCTGGCCCGGTATCACGGCATGCCGTACGCCGACATCGCGGAGACCCTGGGAATCTCCGTGGGGGCCGTCAAGACCCGAATCTTTCGCGCCGTCGAGACCCTGAAGGCGCACTTTGCGGAGGGAGAGAGCTCATGGACTGCCGCGACGTAAACGAACTGGCGGTAGCGCGCCTGACCGGCGAGGCCGGCGAGAGGGCCCGCGGGGAACTCTCCGCGCATCTGGCGACGTGCGAGGGCTGCCGCGGGCAGATGCGCCTGCTCGAGAGCGCCTGGGCCAGGCTCGGCGAGGATCCGGTCGCGGCGCTGCGGCCGGAGTTTCGCCGCCGCACGCTGGCGATGCTCGACGAGGAGATGCTGCGCCAGCGCGTCCGAGTCTTCCGCCCCAAGCCGCGTTGGATCGCACCGATGCTCCAGGCCGCGGCGCTGTTGCTGGCGGCGGGGCTCGGATATTTCGCGGCGCGTGCCGCGCAGGCTCCCGCCGCATCGGCCGCCGCACCGCGCGCCGCCGCGCCGGTCGCGGCCCAGCTGCCCGACCTGCAGACGATCCCCAAGCTCTCCAACGTCTCCTACCAAACGGCCGACAAGGACGGCCGGGTGGGGATCGGCTTCGACGTCACGACGCGTCACTCGGTGGTGGGACGGCCGGATGAGCCGGAAGTCGCCAAGCTCCTGGCGTACCTGGTCTCGCACAACGCTGAAACCGCGGGCGAGCGGTCGCGCGCGATCGAACTGGTTTCCGACTACGCGGGATCCCGAAACGCTCCGGCCTCTCCCGAGATCCTGGCGGCGTTGTCGCAGACGCTGAGAAAGGATCCCAACCCGGGCGTGCGCAAGAAGGCGGCCGACGCCCTCGCCGGCTTCCCGATGTCGCCTGAGATTCGCACGGTGTTCCTGGAGGCGCTCCGCGCCGACAAGAACCCGGCGGTGCGACTGGTGGCCGTCGACGCGCTCGCGGCCTCCGCCAAGGAGACGCCGGACGCGCACACGATCGAGTCGCTGCGGGAGAAGGCCGTGGATCCGCAGGAGAACGGATACGTCCGCGCCAAGGCCGCGTCGGCGCTCAAGGCGATTTCGTTCTAACCGAAACCCTCATGACGACCGAACGTCTCTCTCACACGATGCCCATGATGCGAGCTCCCTCGACCGATTCCTCGGAAGCCCCCGCGACGCGCGCCAATCGCGTCGTCGTCTGGATTCTGCTGGCCCTGGGCCTGCTGTTGATGCTGGTCTCAGCCGGTCACGCGGAACAACCGTCGGTCACCCGCGTGGAGCGGTTCCATGGGCCGATGTCCTCCGGCCAGACCATCCACGTCGAGAACGTCTCGGGCGACGTGGTGGCGTCCGCCGGCAAGGAGTTCTCCGCGGCCGTGACGATCCAGGTCTTCGCGGCGACCGAGAAGAAGGCGCAGGAGATCCTGCAGTCGACCAAGATCGTGAGCGACCACGACGAGGACGGATGGTCGCTGGAGACCCACTGGCCCGGCATGCGCTCCTCGGGTTGGCGCGGCGACCGCCACGGCGCGCCGTGCTCCAACTGCAAGATCGTGGCGCGGTACGAGATCGTCGTGCCTCCGGGCGTGACCGCGGAGCTCCAGACGGTCAACGGTGACGTGCGCGTCCGGGACTGCAGCGGTGACCTGAACCTGGAAACCGTCAACGGCATGATCGAGGCCCGCGGGGTCCGTCAATCGCTGGATGCGCACACGGTCAACGGGCGCATCGACGCGGTGGCTCAGGCGGCGCCCGCGGATGCGTCGTTCCAGCTGCAGTCGGTCAACGGGGCCGTGGCGCTGACCCTGCCCAAGGACGCCAAGTTCAACCTGTCGGCGTCGACGATGAATGGCACGATCCTCTCCACGTTTCCGCTGCCGGTGCGCGGCGCCGAGATCTCTGGAGGCGACGCGCCGCGCCGGGACGGTTCCAAAGGCCCCAGGGTCGACCGCGAGAAGCGCGTCATCGTGGAGACCGACGAGGACGGCGAGACGACCGAGGTCGACCTGCGCGAGCTCGAGCACGAGCTGGAGTCCACGATGAAGGACGTCGCGTCGGCCATCGAAGAGGGTACCCATGCCGGCGAGCACGACGCGCACGAGGGAGCCCGCGAGGCGCAGCGGGAGCTGCGGCGCATCCGCGTCCAGAGCCCGGGCCGCGAGTACAGCGGATCGATCGGCAAGGGCGGGGCCGATCTCTCCCTGGAGACATTGAACGGGGCGATCGTGTTGCTGGCCGCCGGCACCCAGGAGGCGGACGCGAAGCCGCTGGTCTCGGAGAAGCGATCCTTCGTCGTCACGATCCCGAAGGTGCATGTGCCGAGGGTCCAGGTCCGCGTGCCCCCGGTGCCGCCCATTGCGCCGGCTCCCCCCGCGCCGCGCGTCGAGCCGGTCCCGCCACCCGAGTTCGAACGCGAGGTGGTGCGCGGCGACATCGCGGGCGACTTCCTCTCGACGTCCACGGGCGGCAACTACCAGGTGGGCAAGGTGACCGGCCGGGTCAAGATCCTGACGCACTCGGGTGAGATCCACTTAGCGTCGGCGGGCGCCGGCGCGGACCTCAAATCCTTCGGCGGCGACATCGTCGTGGGGCCGGTGACCGGAGACTTGAAGGCCAGCACGTCGGCCGGAGAGATTCACGCCGAGACCGTAAGCGGCTCGCTGCTGGCGGACACCGCCGGCGGCGACATCCGGGCGGATCGCGTCGGCGCGAGCCTTGACGCCAAGACCGCCGGGGGCGACATCGTCGTGCCCCGAGTGGGCGGCGGCGTGCGCGCGGTGACGGCCGGCGGCGACATCCGGATCGGCGTGTCCTCGCGCGAGATCCCGGGCGGCATCACGATCCACAATTCGGGCGGCGACGTGACGCTCTACCTACCGGCCGACTGCAAGGCGGACGTGGACTTGAGCGTGACGGGCGCCGATGAGGATGAATCGGCGATCCGCTCCGACTTTCCGGATCTGTCTTTCTCCAAGCGCCCCGGCGCGCAGCGCGCCACCGCGAAGTTGAACGGCGGCGGCGAGAAGGTCGTGGTGCGGACGTCGTCCGGGATGATCCGGCTCAAGAAGGGCAACAGCCCCTAACCGAGCGCCGTCACCGGATCCGCAGCACCGCGCGCGACTCCAGCTCCACCTCGCCTCCGAACCCCGAACGGGGATCGTGCCGGCCGGCCGAAAGGTACTCGCGCAGTCCCGGGGAAAAGCGCCTCCACGCCGCGCCGAAGACGGCGACGGTCTCGGAAATGTCGCCGGTGTTGTCCCGCTCGAGGCTGCGCAGCTGGTCCCGGGTCAGCGGTGGGGCCGGCAGGAGGCCGCGGCGGGCCAGCCATTCGAACCCCGTCGCGAGGAGGCGGCCGTACCAGATGGGAAAATGGATCAGGCGCTTGCCCGGCCTTCCGACCGCGGCGGCGATCTCCCGGTAGATGTCGTTCAACGTGAGCACGTCGGGGCCTCCGACCTCGAAATGGCGCCCCACCGTTTCCGGTTTCTCCAAGGCGTCCGCGAAGACCCGGGCCACGTCGGAGATGGAGACCGGCTGGAACTTCGTGGTTCCCGGCCCGATGACGGGAATGAATCCCGGATTCCATTTCACGATCGGAGCGAGCAAGGAGACGAAGCCGTCCCCGGGTCCGAAGATGATGGACGGCCGAAAGATCGTCCAATCCAACCGGCTCGCGCGAACGGCCTTTTCGCCGGCCGCCTTGGTCCTGCCGTAAGCGGACGGGGCGTCTTCGGAGCTCCCCATGGCGCTCATGTGCAGGTAGCGTCGCGCTCCCGCCGCCTCCGCCGCGGCGACGACGTTCTCCGTCGCCTCGCGGTGCATGCGGTCGAACGTCTGGGCGCCGGTCTCGTGGATGATTCCGACCAGATGCACGACGGCGTCCCGTCCGGCCGCGGCGCGCGCCAGGGACGGGGCGTCCAGGACGTCGCCGGAAACGGTCTCGACGGGCCGGCTGTAGCGGTTGCGGGTCTTTACGATCTGGCGCGCCAGGACGGCCACCGCATGGCCGCGGTGGAGGAGGCCGTTGACCACGTGCGTTCCGACGAAGCCCGTCCCGCCCGTGACGAGAACTCGCAAAATTCACCTCCGAAGGATGAGCGTTTGTATCACGCGGTCCCGCTAACGGCTGACGGCTGACGGCTACGGATACCCGAACAGATCGCTCTCGAGCTTCATCCCCTCGGCCCGCATCGCCAGAACGCCGCCACGCGCCTGCGCCAGATTGGCAAGGTCCTGGAAGGGATCGGCCACGCGCAGCGGGGGCAAACCGGATTGGCGCGTTCCCATGAGGTCGCCGGGTCCTCGGGCCTGAAGATCCCTCTCCGCGATCACGAATCCATCCGCGGTCTGCTCCAGGACCGAGAGGCGCTTGCGGGCGTCCCCGGACGCGTCCTTTCCGACGACTAAGGCGCACCAGGACCGCAGCGTGCTGCGGCCGACGCGGCCGCGTAGCTGGTGCAGTTGGGCCAGGCCGAAGACCTCCGCATTTTCCACCACCATCAGCGTGGCCTTGGGCACGTCGACGCCCACCTCGATGACGGTCGTCGCGACGAGGATCGGCAGGCGACCCGCCGCAAAGTCCTGGAGGACCGTTTGCCGCTCCCCCGTGGCCATGCGGCCGTGGAGGACTCCCACCGGAACGCCGGGCAGCACCGCGGCGATGCGGTCCGCCGTTTCTCGGGTGGCGGCGATCTCCCGCGCGCGTTCGTCGATGGCCGGAACCACCACGTAGACGCGCTCCCCCGCCGCGACGCGCTCGCCGGCGAATCGATATACCTTCTCGCGGCCGGCCTCATCGCGCACGCGCGTCACGACCTCGGAGCGCCCGGGGGGCTTCTCGTCCAAGACCGAGACGTCGAGCTCGCCGTAGATGGCCCAGGCCAGGGATCGCGGGATGGGCGTCGCCGTCATGACCAGCACGTGCGGCGTATCACCCTTCCGGAAGAGCCGGGCGCGATGGACGACCCCGAAGCGATGCTGTTCGTCCACGACGACGAGGCCCAGGCGCCGGAACTTGACCGGGTTCTCGGCCAGGGCGTGGGTGCCCACGAGCACGTCGATGTTTCCCGCCGCCAGCTCCGCCAGCAGTTGGCGTCGCGCGACGCCGCGAACGCGTCCCGTCAGGAGCGCGATCCGAACTCCGGCTCCCGTCAACCAGGAAGACAGGCTCTCGGCGTGCTGCTCGGCCAGGATCTCGGTGGGAGCCATGAGCGCCCCTTGCGCCCCGTTCTTGGCGGCGATCAAGAGCGCCAGGCCGGACACCACGGTCTTCCCCGACCCGACGTCGCCCTGAAGGAGCCGCGCCATCGCGCGGCCCGAGGCGAGATCGTCGGCGATCTCCCGGACCGCGCGCTTCTGGGCCGAGGTCAGCGGAAAGGGCAACACGTAACGCGCCAGCTGCCGGATGGCCTCCTCGGCCGGAAGGACCATGCCCTTGCGCTCGCGCAGCTTGGCGCGCCGCTGCTCGATGCGCGCGGCCAGCACGAACAGCTCCTCGCGCGCGATCTGCGAGCGGGCCGGCCGCCCCGAGTCCACGTGCGAAGGAAAGTGCACCTCCTCCAGCGCCTGGAGCAGCTGCGCGGCCGGCGCCGTCATGGCGTGGAAATCGGGGGACAGGGCATCGAGCGTTTGCCGGACCATGCTCCGCCAGAGGCGCGCCGGAACGTCCCCGACGCGGTGGTAGACGCCCACGATCCGGCCGCTATGGACCGGGTCGGATTCTTCCCCGACTCCGAAGGTCTCGGTCTCCGGATTCTCGATGCGCATTTCCCCGCGCGGCGTGGCCACGGGCGTTCCGAAGAGCGCGGCGCGACGCCCCTCCAGGGACTTGGCGAAGGAGGGATACCGGTTGTGCCAGACCACGAGCACGGCGCCGGTCCCGTCGTCGGCCACGGCCTCGACTCGCAGGAGGCCCCGCCGCATGCGGATGCTGCGCACGCCCTGAAACCGCGCCAGAATGGTCGAAGGCTTTCCCCATTCCAGGCCGGCGATGGGGGAGAAATGGCGGCGGTCTTCGTACCGAAACGGGATCGCGATCAAGAAGTCCGCGACGGTCGCGATGCCGGCGGCGATCAGGCGTTGCGCCCGGGCGGGGCCGATGCCCGGGATCCGGGCCACGGAATCGCGGAGGCGGATTCGCCCCGGTGGGAGCTCGGCGCGGGGCGTCAGGGGTTCTCGGGCGACTGGTAGGTCAAGGAGACCAGCCCGAATTTCAGGACGTCCCCGTTCTGCAGGGCGATGGGCACACCGGTCGCCACGCGGCTCCCGTTGACGTAGGTCCCGTTCATGACCCCGATCTCTTCCATGACGTAGAAAGTATCGCCCATCTGGTAGAGCTTCGCGTGGCGCCGGGAGGTCGAGCGCTGGGTGTCCAGCGGCGTCAAGTCCACGTCCGGCGTGATGCCGGTGACCGGGTCGCTGCGGCCGACCAACGTGTCGCCCTCGCGGTTGAGGAAGAACTCCGCGGGCGGATCTTCGCAGATGAGCCGGCAGGCGTGGAGATCCGGCGCAATCTTGTGCTGGGCGGGCCGCTCCTCCTCGGCGACGCGGCGCCCGAGCGAGTCCTCGAGCATCGCCGTGACCTCGCGCAGCCGCCGCGAGAGCTTGCGCATCATGCGGATGGCGATCTCGGTGTTGCTCTTGAGCATCGCGTCGAACGTGGCGCCGTTGATCCGCACCAGCTCGACGTCCGTCTTGGCGCGCGCGGAGGCCGTGCGGGGGACGTCCTCCAACACGCTCATCTCGCCGAAGAAATCGCCCTTCTCCAGGGTCGTGAGCACGCGGGTCTCGTTGCCGATGACTTTCAGCAGCTCCACGGTGCCGGCCTGGACGATGTACATCTCCGTGCCGATGTCGCCTTCCGAGAAGATAATCTCGCCCATCAGGTGATTGACCAGGTATTTCTCGTACGGGTTCTTGCCCGAGCCTCCGGGTCCCGACTTGAAGACGGCCTTGACGGATGGCATCGCCCGCTCAGACCACTCCGGGACCGTCGAACTCGAGCACACCCCGGTCGGCGTCGAGATGGACGTTGAGCCCCAGCGGCAGTGTCCGCCCCTCCGGCAGGTGGCCGGCCGGAAAGCCGCAGACGACCGGGAAGGGAGCGCCCGCGAAGCGCCGGGCCAGCCAGGCCGAGACGGCCTGCGGAGAGTCGTCGCCGCCGCGCGCGCCGGTCGAGATGGAGCCAATGAGCATGGCTT
>JBDTXY010000098.1:0-9027 GCA_040005945.1 Acidobacteriota bacterium | reverse complement strand
CCCAGCAGCTTGTAGCAGAGCTTGGCGACCATGAAATCGGGCGCCCGGTTGCCGGGCAGGGGCGCATGCTCGACGACGTCGGCGCCGATGATCTTTCGCTCGGAGGCGACCCTCCGGAGGATCGCGAGGGCCTGGTCGTACGTCCCCCCGCCGGGCTCCGGAGTTCCCGTGGCGGGCACCAGGGACCCGTCGAAGAAGTCGACGTCGAACGTCACGTACACCTGCTCCGTCAGCCTGGCGAGCGCCCGCTGCATCCAGACGTCGGAGCGGTGCATCTCGCGATTGGAGATGATCATGGTTCCGCTCTTGCGCACGTAGTCCACTTCCTCGCGCGAGATGGAGCGGATCCCGACGTGCACCGTCGGAATGCCCAGTTCCACCCACCGGCGCGCGGCGCAAGCGTGCGAGTACTTCTGCCCCTCGTACTCGTCCCGCAAGTCTCCGTGGGCGTCGAAGTGCAGGATCGACATCTTGGGAAACCGCGCGAGGTGCGCGCGGATCGGGCCCGGCGCGATCGAGTGCTCGCCGCCCAGCGTCAGGACGAAGCGATTCGGTTGGAGCAGATTCGCGACCACCGCCTCCAGGCCCGTGACGCAGGCTTCCGGCTCCATCTCCTCCGGAAGCCAGGCCGGCATGGTGTGCACGCCGATGCGGTAGACCTCTTCGTCCAGCTCGTCGTCGTAGAGCTCGACGTAGTGCGAGGCTTCCAGGATCGCGGAGGGTCCGTTCCTGGTGCCGACCCCGTACGAGACTGTCCGCTCGTAGGGCACCGGCAGAATCACGACGCGGCTCTTCTCCAGCGTGTGCTCCTCCGGCGGGATTCCCAGGAAGTTGGAGGCGAGAAACATGGGCCGATGATATCGCCGGGCGAGGTCGCCCGGGCCCTAAGGCGCCGGGCGCCGGCCTCGTCCGCCCCGCCGGCGTCGCCGGCGCAGGGGCGGAGGAGGCGTCGGGATCTGGCCGGTCTCGCGGGCGCGCAGGATCTGGGTTTGGAGCAGCCGCCACTCGCGGACTAGCTCTTGGCCGCGGCCCGTCGCCATGGCGGTCAGCTCGAAGAGGTCCAGGGCCGTACCAAACGCCTCGCGGAAGGCCAGGCGGCGGCTCGCGACCCGCCCGTCGGGCCGGTGCGAGAGCTTCCCGATGATCGCCATGGCCTGCTTGATGCGGTCCGCCGACGCCCGGGGCAAAGACATCCGGAAAGCCAGCGGGGACACCACGTCCTCGATGATCGTGGCCAGGCGCCCGGGGTCCGGATCGCCGTCGGGGGCGATCCCGTTGACGCGCGCGCGCACGATCGGCACGAAGAGCAGCGCGAAGAGCACGGCATCGTCGAACGCGCGCCCGCGGCGGCGCTCGGCATCCAGCACGTCCAGGAGCGCCCAGAACAGATGGCCCGTTCCGCGGGAGTGGTCCGGGTCGATCAACCGCAGCACGGTGGCCAGCTCCGGCAGGAGCATGTCGAGGAGTCCGACCTCCCGCATCAGCAGCAGCGTCGGCAGCGCGTGACCGCCCCGCAGCGCCTGGGCCAGCTCCTCGGT
Organism: Acidobacteriota bacterium; assembly: GCA_040005945.1. Classification (GTDB taxonomy): domain Bacteria; phylum Acidobacteriota; class Thermoanaerobaculia; order UBA5066; family Gp7-AA6; genus DAHUXD01. The sequence goes on along the minus strand of JBDTXY010000098.1, from coordinate 7,489 downwards.
GACCCGCGGCGGAGCCGACTTCACGATTTCCTTGCGGTGCCGCAGGATGGCCTCGTAGGCGTCGGGCGTGATGGCGAAGCCCAGGCGGCTGGCGAACTCCACGGCGCGCATCATGCGCACCGGGTCCTCGCGGAACCGGATGTCGGGGTCGCCGATGGTCCGGATGAGCCCGGCCTCCAGGTCCTCCAGCCCGCCGACGTAGTCGATGACCGAAAAATCCGAGATGTCGTAGAAGAGGCCGTTGATCGTGAAGTCCCGGCGCAGCGCGTCTTCCCGGGGCGTTCCGAACGTGTTGTCGGATGTCTGAAGCAGCTCCGGGCCCTCGCCCTCGCCCTCCGCGCGGGGGTCCGGGCTGCGGCGGAACGTCGCGACCTCGACCACCTTGCCGTTGGCGAACAGGATGTGGGCGAGCCGAAAACGCCGGCCGATCATGCGGCAGTTTCGGAAGAGTTTGCGCAGCGCCTGCGGGTGGGCGTCGGTGCCGATGTCGAAGTCCTTGGGCACCCGCGAGAGCAGCAGGTCCCGGACGCTGCCTCCGACCAGATACCCCTTGTAGCCCGCCCCCCGCAGCCGATACAGCACCTTGAGAGCGTCGGCGTCGATCTGCTGGCGGGAGATGGGGTGGTCGCTGCGAGGCCGGATGCGCGGGGCGGGCTCGGCGGTGCGCGGGATCGAAGGCTCGGGATCGGGGGGGACGGAGTACGTGTCGCTAATGGAGATCTGCCTCTTCTCTCGAGACCCAATTCTAGCTTAAGCCATTGACAGAAAGGATGTTTTGACTTTCCTTCGCCCGGTGCGAAAGAATACGCCGTCTTCGGCGTCCAGGAATGAGGATGAGGAGGTCGCCATCATGAGGCTCCGTGTTTTTTCCGCGCTCGGCCTGGCGGCTCTGGTGTTCGCCACGCTTTCCTGCGGCAGAGAGGGATCGGGCAAGGAGATCGTGATCGGCGAGTACGGCTCGCTGACGGGCGGCATCGCCACCTTCGGCATCTCCACCAAAAACGCCTCCGAGATGGCATTCGACGAAATCAACAAGAAGGGCGGCATCCTCGGCAAGCAGATCAAGCTGCTCGTCGAGGACGACCAATCCAAGCCCGAAGAAGCCAGCACGGCGGTCACCAAGCTCATCAACCAGGACCGCGTCGTCGCGATGCTCGGCCACGTCGCCTCTTCGCACTCGCTGGCCGCGGCGCCGATTTGCCAATCCAACAAGGTCCCGATGATCAGCCCGTCCTCGACCAACCCGCGCGTGACGCAGGTGGGGGACTACATCTTCCGGGTGTGTTTCACGGACACCTTCACGGGCGAGGTGGTGGCCAAGTTCGCGTTCGACACGTTGAAAGCGAAGAAGGTCGCGATCCTCGTGGACGTGCGCAGCGACTATTCGGTCGGCCTGCAGACGTTCTTCGGGGAAGCCTACAAGCGCCGGGGCGGCCAGATCGTGGCCAACCAGTCGTACAGCCAGGGAGACTCGGACTTCCGCGCGCAGCTGACCCAGATCAAGGCGACCAACCCGGATGCGATCTACGTGCCCGGCTACTACACGGAAGTCGGCACGATCGTCCACCAGGGGCGCGAGCTCGGGATCACCGTGCCGTTCCTGGGCAGCGACGGTTGGGACTCGCCCAAGCTCTGGGAGATCGGCGGCGAGGCCCTGAACGGCTGCTATTTCTCGAATCACTATTCCACCGACGATCCCAATCCCCTGGTGCAGAAGTTCGTCAACGATTACAAGGGCAAGTATGGGCAGGTGCCCGACGCGCTGGCCGCTCTGGCCTACGACGCCGCCCGGGTCATGGCCGACGCGATGACCCGCGCCGGCTCGACGGACGGGACCAAGGTTCGCAACGCCATCGCTGCGACCAAGGATTTCGCCGGCGTGACCGGAACGATCACGATCAACGCGGAGCGCAACGCGGTCAAGCCGGCCGTGATCCTGAAGGTCGAGAACGGAAAGTATCTTCTGGTCGAGACGATCACGCCCGAGGCGGTGAAGCAGTAGTCGGTCCGGGCCGGAGGAGGGCCGGACGCATGGGTGACGGCTCAGCGGCATGACGACCTTCCTCCAGCAACTGGTCAACGGCCTGTCGCTCGGGTCCATCTACGCCCTCATCGCGTTGGGCTACACGATGGTCTACGGCGTCCTCCGCCTGATCAACTTCGCGCACGGCGACGTCTACATGGTGGGCGCGTACGTGGGCTACTACCTCTCGCGGCGGCTGCGCGGCGCCGAGCCGTCGATCGCTTCGGCCCTCCTGGTGATGCTGGGAGCCATGCTCGCCTGCGCCGTCCTGGGGGTGCTCATCGAACGGCTGGCGTACCGGCCGGTGCGCCGCGAGGCGAGGCTGACGTTGCTGATCACGGCCATCGGCGTGTCGCTGTTCATCGAGAACGTGGCCCAGCTGATTTTCGGGCCGGATCCCAAGTTCTTTCCCTCTCTGGCGCCTCGCACCGATTTCCTGATCGGCGGCGTGCGGCTGACCAGCGAGCAGATCACCGTCATCGCCGTGTCGTTCCTCTTGATGATCCTCCTGCGGCTGTTCATTCTGAAGACGCGCACCGGTAAGGCCATGCGCGCGGTCTCCTTCAGCCTGGACGCGTCCAAGCTGATGGGAATCTCGACGGATCGCATCATCGCGATCACGTTCGCGCTGGGCTCGGCCTTGGCCGCCGCCGCCGGGGTCTTGATCGGGATGCAGATTCCCAAGATCGATCCGCTCATGGGGATCCTGTACGGCCTCAAGGCCTTCGTCGCCGCGGTCCTGGGAGGAATCGGCAGCGTCCCCGGGGCGGTGCTGGGAGGGCTGCTCATCGGCACCTCCGAGGTCATGGTCGTGGGATACCTCTCGTCGACCTATCGGGACGCGATCGCGTTTGGGATCCTGATCCTCGTCCTCATCCTGCGGCCGCAGGGACTGCTGGGCCGCGTCCACAAGGAAAAGGTGTGAAGGGAATTTTCATCGCCCTGGGCGTGGCGGGCGCCCTGCTCCTCCTCAATGCCGCCTTCGTCGGCAAGCTGGGCGCGAGCCTGGCCATGCCGCCCTATATCCTCCAGGTCATCTGCCTGGCGGGGATCAACATCATCCTGGCGGTCAGCCTGAACCTGATCAACGGCTTCACGGGACAGTTCTCGATCGGGCACGCGGGCTTCATGGCGATCGGGGCGTATGCGTCGGCCTACTTTACGGTGACCTTCGGCGATCGGATTCGCGCGGCGGCCGCCTTCCTGCCGCCGTTCGGCCGGGAGAGCGTCGTCCTGCTGGTGGCTCTGTCGCTCGGGGCGCTGTTGGCGTCGATCGCCGGGTTCTTCGTGGGCGTGCCCTCGCTGCGGCTCCGCGGCGACTACCTCGCGATCGTGACCCTGGGGTTTGGCGAGATCATCCGCGTCTTCATCCTCAACATCGACGCCGTCGGGGGAGCGCGGGGCTACTCGGGCATTCCCAAGCTGGCGAACTTCTTCTGGATCTACGGCTTCGCCGCGTTGACGATCTTAATCGTCTACCGGATCGTCCACTCCTCCTTCGGCCGCACGCTCGTGGCGATCCGGGAGGACGAAATCGCGGCGGAGGCCATGGGCGTCCACACGACCCGGGCGAAGGTCATCTCGTTCGTCGTCTCCTCGGCGATGGCGGGCGTCGCGGGCGGGCTCTTTGCGCACTACCTGATGTACATCCACACCAACTCCTTCACGTTCCTGAGGTCCTTCGAGATCATCATCATGGTCGTCATCGGAGGCCTTGGATCGATCAGCGGCTCGATCCTGGGAGCGGTGCTGTTCATCACGTTGACGGAAGGCCTCCGCCAGTTCGCGCAGTACCGGATGGTGCTCTTCTCCCTGCTCCTGATCGTGATCATGATCGTGCGCCCGCAGGGGATCCTGGGGCACAAGGAACTGGTCTCCTTCCTGACGCGGCGCCGGCGGCCGCTGGGCGAATCGCCGGGAACGCCGGCGAACGGCTGAGGTTTCCGTGCCGATCCTGAAGCTGTCGCGGGTGACGATGCGGTTCGGAGGGCTGGTGGCCGTCAACGAGCTCGAGCTCGCGATCGAGCCCGGCCAGCTCTACGGCCTGATCGGCCCCAACGGCGCCGGCAAGACCACCGTCTTCAACGTCATCACGGGCGTGTACTCGCCGAGCTCGGGCCAGGTCGTCTTCGAGGGCGGCTCGATCGGCGGCGAGCGCTGCGGCAAGATCACCCGCCGCGGCATCGCCCGCACGTTCCAGAACATTCGCCTCTTCGGCAACATGTCGGTCCTGGACAACGTCAAGGTGGCGTTCGATTGCCGCCAGGCCACCACCCTGACGACGGCGATGTTGCGCACGCCGGCGCATCGGGCCGAGGAAGACCGCGTCGATCGGGAGAGCGTGGAGCTGCTCAAGATTTTCAAGCTGGACCACCTGGCCGACGAGCGGGCCAAGAACCTGCCCTACGGCAGCCAGCGCCGGCTGGAGATCGCGCGCGCCATGGCCACCGCGCCTCGCCTGCTGCTCTTGGACGAGCCGGCCGCGGGGATGAATCACCAGGAGGCCAACGAGCTGATGGACCTGATCCGATGGGTCCGCGACCACTTCGGCATGGCGATCCTCTTGGTCGAGCACAACATGAAGGTCGTCATGGGCATTTGCGAAACCGTCCACGTGCTGGACTACGGTTCGACGATCGCGATCGGCGCGCCCGCGCAGATCCAGCGCGATCCCAAGGTCATCGAGGCATATCTGGGAGGCGCGTGAGCGTCATCCTCGAAGTCCGGGACCTGACGGTCGCCTACGGGGCGATCCAGGCGCTCAAGGGCATTTCGCTGACTCTCGCCGACGGAGAGATCGTGACGCTCATCGGCGCCAACGGCGCCGGGAAGTCCACGACGCTGCGCGCCATCATGGGCCTGGTTCCCTGGCATGGGGGCGAGGTGCGCTATCGGGGCGAGTCCACGCGCTCGGTCCCCACGCATCGCCTGGTGCGCGACGGCCTGGTCCTCGTGCCGGAGGGACGGATCGTCTTCGCGAATCTTTCGGTGCTGGAGAACCTCGAGATGGGAGCGTACGCGCGCCGCGACTCCGGAATCGCGGGCGACTTCGAACGGGTGTTCGCGCTCTTCCCCCGGCTCAAGGAGCGGATCAAGCAGACCGCGGGCACGCTGTCGGGGGGCGAGCAGCAGATGCTGGCGATCGGCCGGGCGCTGATGTCCAAGCCGCGCGTGCTGCTATTGGACGAGCCGTCGCTGGGCCTGGCTCCCATCGTGGTCCACGCCATCTTCGAGGCGATCGAGGAGATTCACCGGGCGGGAACGCCCGTCCTGCTGGTCGAGCAGAACGCGAATGCCGCTCTGCGCCACTCCAACCGCGCCTACGTCCTGGAGACGGGACGGGTCGCGCTGGAGGGAACCTCGGCCGAGGTCGCCGCGAATCCCAAGGTGAAAGAGGCTTACCTGGGAGAGTAGTTGTCAGTTAACAGTTGTCAGTCATCAGTTCAAACTGAAAACTGAAAACTGAAAACTACCTCTTCTCCATCTCCACGTACGGCTGCGGGTACGGGGGGCCCGTGTAGTCCGCGCGCGGGCGAATCAGGCGGTTGTGGGCGTACTGCTCCAGCACGTGGGCGGTCCAGCCGGCGATCCGGGACACCGCGAAGATCGGCGTGAAGAGATCCAGCGGAATCCCCAGCACGTAGTACAGCGACGCGGAGTAGAAGTCGACGTTGGGGTAGAGCCCCTTTTCGGAATGGACGATCCGCTCGATCCGCCGGGACATGTCGTACCAGCGCAGCTCCCCGTGGGACTCGGCGACTTCCTGGGACATCGCGCGCAGGTGGCTGGCCCGCGGGTCTTCGGTGCGGTAGACGCGGTGGCCGAAGCCCATGATCTTCTCCCGGCGCGAGAGCTTGCCGCGGATGTACTCCTCCGCGCGCTCGGGCGTGCCGATCTCGATGAGCATGCGCATGACGGCTTCGTTGGCGCCGCCGTGGAGCGGCCCCTTCAACGTCGCGATGGCGGACGTCATGGCCGCATGCATGTCGGCCAGCGTGGCCGCGGTCACCCGGGCGGCAAACGTCGAGGCGTTGAATTCGTGATCCGCGTGCAGCACCAGGGCCATGTCCAGCGCGTGGACGTCGGCCGACGGCGCGGTCTGGCCGGAGAGCATGCGCAGGAAATCTTCGGCATGCGTCCGGCCATGGTCGGGCGGCACGACCGGCTTGCCTTCCCGCACCCGGTGGAACGCGGCCACGATCGTGGCCAGCTGCCCCGTCAGGCGCACGGCCTTGCGCTGGCTGGCCTGCGGGGTCATGTCGCGGACGTCGGGGTCGGAATCCGCGAGCGCCGAAACGGCGGTGCGAAGGGCGTCCATCGGAGCCGCCGTGGCCGCGAGCGTGGTCAGGAGGCTCGTGAGCTCGCGGGCGACTGCGCGACCTCGCCCGATGCCGGCGCGCGCGTCCTCCAGCTCCGCCGCCTTCGGGAGTCGGCCCGCCCAGAGGAGGAAGCACACCTCTTCGAAGCTCGAATGCTCCGCCAGATCGTGGATGTCGATCCCGCGGTAGGAGAGGACGCCCTTGTCCCCGTCGATGTAGCTGATCGCCGAATCCGCGGCGACGACGTCCTCGAGGCCGGCAGTCTCCGTCATGCCCCTTTTTCGACCGCCCGGGGGATGACCGGATCTAAGCCCGGGAACTTCGCCAGCCACGCGCGCCGCTCTTCCCGGAGCTTGGCGACCAACGCGGAGTACTCCTCGGCGGAATAGTGCCGGCGGGGGTCGTACTGGGCCAGATCGATTCCCGGAACCTCCCGCGGAACCTCGTAGCCCCAGTCCGGGTCTTTCTCCCAACGGAGCCCTTCCTTGGCAATCTGCTTCATGATCTCGGTGGAGATGCGGATCGTGATCTTGTCGCCGGGCGATCCGCCCTGCGCGCCGATCGAGCCGGTGTTCAGGATGTAGGCCTGCATGTCCGGGTTCGCGCGCAGGATTTGCAGGATCCGGTTGCCCTCCTCGGCCTCGGGGCCCACGATGAAGGGATTGGTGCCGACTTCGCGCTTGGCCTGCCCGGCCTTGGTCGGGTCGCCGGCCGAGGTCTCGATGGATTCGCCGAGCATGAAGTACGCCGCCGCCTGCTCCGACGTCAGCCGCGCGCAGACCGGGACGACGTCGTTGCGGCGGGTGATGAAGACGATCTTGTTGGCCTTGTCCAGGTCGATGCCATCCCCGCTGCCCTGGATGTAGCGGCGCAGTACGACGCCCCGTCCGTTGGAGGTCAACGAGGTGTCCAGGAAATCGACCTTGCCCGCGGCGCCGACCCTGATGTTCTCGTACGCCGCCGTCGCGTGCGTTGCCGCTCCCCACAGCACGGTCTGCGAAGGCTCAAGCCCTTCCGTCTTGATGTAGAAGCCGTCCTCGGTGCCGAACGCGCGGCCGTCCGGCGTGAGCAGGACGACGTCGTCCTGTTTGATGATGGCCTTCTCCGGGTCGCGCAGGCCGTGATCGTGGAGTGTCAGGGTCGTCTT
>JBDTXY010000097.1:0-9049 GCA_040005945.1 Acidobacteriota bacterium | reverse complement strand
CGGGGAGAGAAGACAGCTTCCCCAGGAACGAGCCGATCGGGGTGCGGGCGGCGGAGAGGACGGCCAGATTCGCCATAGGGTGCGGATTCTAGCGCGGTCGCCGGGTGCCCGTTTGTGTGCGCCGGGCGCGCATTCCGGCCGGTCGAATCGGGTACTCTGTTCCCATGGCCCGCATCCTGGCCGTGGATTTCGGGGAGAAGCGGATCGGCCTGGCAACCTCGGACGCCTCGGGAAGCCTCGCGACGCCGAGGCGAACCCTGCATCGCAAGAGCGACGAGGTGGTCCTCCGGGAGCTGGACCGATTTTGCCGCGACGAGGAGATCGCCCTGGTGATCTTCGGCGTCCCCCACTCTCCCGACGGCGCCGAGAGCGCCTTCGCCGCCCGCATCCGGTCTTTTGCCGCCAAGTTTGCCGTCCGCTCCACCCTGCCCGTGCGGTTCCACGACGAGACGCTGACCTCCGACGAAGCCGCGCGGAGGCGCAACGAGTCCATGGCGCAAGGAGACCTGGATCCGATCGCGGCCGCCGTCCTTCTGGAGGACTATCTCCAGAGTGTGGGACCGGAGGTGCGGTGAGCGCGGGACGCCGGCTGCTCCGATTGGGCTTGCTCTTGGTGGCGCTGGCCCTCGCCGCAGCCGCTTACGTGTTCCAGCTTCTGGAGCATCCCCGGCAGCCCCCGGCCGCGGCCGAGGTGACCGTCTTCTTTCCCTACGGCACGTCGACCTCCGAGATCTTTCGGCAGCTGGCCGCCGAAGGCGTGCTCCGGTCGGCCTGGTTCGCGGAGGCCTACTACCGGCTGGCGCGCAGTGCGACGTCTCTTCAGGCGGGCGAGTACGGGTTCGCCCGGCCCACGCCCCTGTCCCAAGTCATCGATCGCATGAACCGGGGAGACGTGGTCAAGCACACGATCGTCGTACCGGAAGGCCTGACGGCCGAAGAAACCTTCGAGCTCTTCTGGAGCCGAGGTATCAGCCGGCCCGAGGCGTTCCGCAACGCCTTCAAGAATCCCCAGCTGATCGCATCGATCGCCCGGGATGCCCCGAACCTGGAGGGATTTCTCTTCCCGGACACGTACGCGGTGACGCGCTCGACCTCCGCCCGCCGGACCCTGGAGACCATGCTGGTCAACTTCCGCAAGCACTTCACGCCGGAGCTCCGGGAGCGGGCCCGGCAAACCGGACTGACGCTTCGGGAAACCGTGACGCTCGCCTCGATCGTGCAGCTGGAGACCGCGCTGCCCCGGGAGGCGCCGATCATCGCGGGCGTCTATGTGAACCGGCTCCGGCGCGGCATGCGCCTGCAGGCCGATCCCACCGTCGCGTACGCCCTCAAGGGCGACGGCCAGTGGAACGGAACGCTCTACCGATCCGACTACGGGCACGAATCGCCGTTCAACACCTATCTCCACGAGGGCCTGCCGCCGGGGCCCATCTGTAATCCCGGAATGGCGGCGCTCAAGGCGGCGGCCGTTCCCGCCAAGACCGACTTCTTCTACTTCGTGGCCGATCGCGCCGGCGGCCACACGTTTTCGCGGACGTTCGAGGAGCATCGCGATGCCATCGCGGCCATCCACCGGCTGCGGGAGGACGCCTCCGCGCCCCCGCCGGCGCCGCCGTCCGAGTCCGCGCCCCACGGCAACGGTCCGGGGCCATAGCGCGATGACGAGGGAACCCCTTCCCCGCCGCTTCGGCAAATACATCCTGACGGCCGCGCTGGGAGAGGACGCGCTGGGTCACGAATACCGCGCGCTGCGCGTGTCCGAGGGCGAGGGATTCGTGCGCCTGCACCTGCTCGACTCGCCCGAGGTCTCTGCGGACGCGTTGATCGACGCGATCGAGGAAAACGGGGAGGTTCACGGGTTCCTCAAGAATCCGGCCATCGCGCGGGGCGTCGACATGGATGCGGCGGACGGCGTGCCCTACATCGCGTGGAACGAGGCCAATGGACGCACGCTCCAGAACCTCCTGATCAAGTGTCGCAATCCGCCGCGCAAGATTCCCATCGAGCATGCGCTCTTGATCGCCGAGAAGGTGGCGACGGCCTTGGACCACGCCTTCAACACGACGATCGACGGCGACCGGACGCTGCACGGCCTGGTCTGGCCCAGATTCGTGGCGATCTCGGACGACGGAGAGATACGACTCGTGGGTTTCGGTTTGGCGGAGGGGGTCCTGCCCTCTCTGGCCCGGCCGCGGCTGACGCGGGAGATCGCGCCCTACCTGGCTCCGGAAGAAAAGGAGCAGAAGCAGATCGGGAAGAATTCCGACGTCTTCTCGGTGGGCGCGATGCTGCTCGAGCTGCTCACGGGCCAACCCGCGCCGGTGGACCCGCTCGGCACGCTCCGGGGCACCGCCGGCAATCCGCCGCCCCCCATCCTTCCCGAGATCCACGCCCTGCTCCGCATGACGCTGGGTCCGGCCGAGAGCCGGTACGCGTCCAGTGGAGACCTGCGCCGGGAGCTGGGAAAGCTCCTCTTTTCCGGCCCCTACTCTCCCTCGACGTTCAATCTCGCGTATTTCTTGAACGACCTCTTCCGGGACGAGATCGAAGCGGAGGCCCGCGCGCGAAATCGGGAGTCCACGGCGGGCAGCCCCGCGGCGGGCAGTCCCGCGGCCGCCACCGCGAGTCGCCCGGATCCCCCGCGCCGCCGGGTCCCGGCGCCGCCCGCCGCGCCCGCGCCTTCCCCCGCTGCGCCCGCAGCGCGCCCGCAGCGCGCCGCGCCCAAACAGCCTGCGGCTTCCCGAGGATCGCGCGGGAAGGCGATCGTGTGGATCGGGGGATTGATCGCGGCGGCCGCGCTCGCCCTGGGCATCGTCGTCTTCGTGCGGCGGCCGCAAAGGATCCGACGCGGAGGGGATCTGCTCAGCCAGGTGCCCCTTCCGACGGCGACCTTTCTGCCCGAGTTCATCGCGACTCCCATCGGACCGACCGACGCAATGTCGGAAGGCCAGTTCCGCGACGAGGTGTCCCGCCGCCTCGCGCTCGAGGTGCAGAAACTCGAAGCGAAGATGCAGAGTCGCCCCGCGGGCCCGCGGCCCAAGGAAACCGTCCCCCCCGCGGCTCTGCCGGCGGCCGGTGATCCGACGCGAGCCGCCCAGGCGGCTCCATCGCCAACGGCTCCCGAGCCCACGAGCATCCCGACGCCCATGCCGGCCGCGGCGGATCGGATCGCGCCGACCGCATCTCCGGCCCCGACGCGCGCCTTGGTCCGCGAGGGATCGCTCATCGCGCTCGAAGACGCCGACTCCCCGCCGCGCATCCTCAAGATCGTGAAGCCGGCCTATCCGCCTCTGGCGCTGCGCGCGCGAATCGGGGGCATCGTGCTGCTGCGCGTGCTCGTCTCCGAGCACGGCGCCCCGCTCCAGGTCGAGGTCATGCGCGGGGCCCCGGCCGGGCTCACCGAGGCCGCGGTCGACTCCGTTCGCCGATGGACCTTCGATCCCGCCCGGAAGGCCGGCCTGGCCATGCGGACGTGGATGGTCATCCCGATCCCCTTCGAGCCGTAACCCCGGCGCCTCCGCTACGGCTTGGCGCCGTAGTCGATCGACTTGAGGGAGCGATCCTTGGTTCGCAGGAAATCCTCCATCACCATGTCGTCGATCCAGGTGATCTCCGTCCCGTCGATGAAATAGGTCGGCGTCGATTTCACGCTCAGGCGCTGCCCTTCTTCGATGTCCTTTCGGACGGTGGCCAGGCTCTGCTCCCGCAGGTAGCACGCCAGGAAGTCCGCGCGCGGCACGCCCGCACCCTCCGCGGCCGTCAACGCCAGATCGTCGATTCCGGCCACGGTCATCGTCGCCTGCTCGGCATAGACCTGTTTCTTGAAGGCGAACATCGCCTGGCCGGCGAACCGAAAGAGGCATTCCGCGGCGGAGGCGGCCTTCATCGACCAGGGGTGGTTGAACCAGAGGGGAAAGAACTTGTAGTAGCGCTTGAACGACAAGGTCTTCGCGTTGGTTTCCAGCAGCGTGTCCATCTGGAGGCCGCGGTATCGGCAGTAGCCGCACTCCATGTCCGCGTACTCGACGATCGTGACCGCGCCGTCGGCACGTCCCTGGAACCTCGGCGCGGACAGATCGATCCGACGCTTGCGCTCCTCGCGCGGGTCCATCTGGAAGTCCCAGAACGTGCCGCCGATGTATTGCTCCCCTCCAGGCGAGACGTAGCCCGGCAGCCGCACGGGGCCGTACCCGGACTCCAGCGCCAATGCCACGCCCTTGAACCCGGCCGCATCCCGTTCGGGAGTCAGGATGGCCTTGACGCGGGCCCGGTAGAGGGTGCTCACCTTGGTCTCGAGCCAGGCCAAGTCGGCGGCGTTCTGGATCGGGGCTGGAGCGGGGTTGACCGTCACGTCACCGTCGAAGAACCACTTTCCGTCGTTGGAGACGTGGACCGTTCTCTCGATCGCCAGCTTGGGATACTTCCCGCTGCGCTTGATCTTGAAGGCTTGAAAGCCCGGGACTCCGTCCGACGCCTTCTCCACGGTGACCTTGGACCCGGGGTCGTACGGCAGGAAGTTGCCCAGATACGTCGTCAGCCGGGCCTCGACGCCGCCCGCCCCTTTGGCGGGCTGAGCGCCCGATGCGGCCGCCCACGCGAGCCCGAGAACCACTGCGGGACCCAGAAACCTTGCGCGAGTCTTCATTCTTCTTCCCTTCGTAAGCCGCCTCAGTTCGCTGCGGGACCCTTCTCAATCAGATGGATCGACTGGAGAACGGCCGGTTGATTGGGCTCGATCGCCAGAGACTTGCGGAACAACGCGACGGCCTCGTCCCGGCGGCCGAGGCAAGTCTGAAACAAGGCGAGAGCGTTCAAGGTCTCGGGGCTCTTCGTCGCGGCCTCGAATCCGGCGACGGAGTGCCAGGCTCCCGCGCAGTCTTTCGCCTGGAAGCGCAGGAGCGCCAGGTCCCGGGCGAGGGCCTCGCTGGTGGGATAGGCCCGCGAGGCGCGCTCCAGCACTTCCCGCGCGGGACCGCGCTTGCCGCCCTCGCGGTAGTCCGCGGACCACCGCCGCACCGTTCCTTCCGGATCGGCATGGCCCGCCTCCAGCGATCGGAAGAGCCAGTCGATCGCCTTCGTGTCGTCACCCCGCTCGCGGTAGAGGACCGCCAGATTGAACTGCGGCGACGCGTAGCCGGGGCGCAGCGCGAGCGCCTTCTGGAAGGCCGCCTCGGCCGCCCGAGTGTCCTTGGTGTTCTCGCGGAGGTAGACGCCCAGGTTGTTCCATCCCCCTTCGGTCACGCCGGGCGTCTGGCCGCCGGAGGCCGCCAGCTTCTCCGGCTCGCCGCCGGACAAATAGCCCAGCGCGCGCAGGCTCTTGGCGTACTCGCTGGCCTCCTTCTCCGAGATGCCCTCGGCCGCCAGGCGGCGCACGGGGATCGTGCCGAAGAGATCCTTGCGCGCCGGCTCGGCGAGATCCGGAAAGGCCGCGCGCACCACCTTGCCCGTCGCGCGGCGATCGATCGGAAGGCCGGCCAGCGCCGACACGGTCGGGGCCAGATCCAGGACGGACGCGGACCCACGCTCGGAGGCGGGACGCACCCGCGCGCCGTAAGCCGCCAAGACGCCGTCGATGCGATGCCAGAACGCCGCCGTCGAGGGATTCAGAGACGAGCGCTCGCACGGCCTCTCCGCGCCCCACTTGAACCCGTGATCCGAGTTCACGATCAGCGTGGCTCCATCCTCGTCGGCGCGCCGCATCCACTGTCCCAGCATCCGGTCCACCAAAGAGTAGTACTCGTCGACCACGCGCCGGTAGCGGCCGAAGTCCTCCTCCGAGACGCAGGGCATCCGGGGGGGCACGTACGGCGCGAACACGTGGCCGATCGCATCGGTTCCCTCGATGTAGAGGAGCATCAGGTCGGGAAGGCTCTTGTCGTAGAGATCCCGCGCGATGTGTTGCTGAACACGGGTGGATCCGACGATCCGGGCCAGGGCCACGAACGGATTCTCCAGTCCGGCTCCGCCCTCCCGGGCGGCCTGGATCTGGGCCTGCGAAACGTCGACGAAACGCAGGAGCTCCGGGGTGGACACCACGCTGTCCCGAGTCGCGATTTGCTCGACGCCCGAGGCCAACGTCGAGGGATAGGCCACCCCGGCGCGCGGCAGGCCTTCGAACATGATCGGGCTCGCGTGGTCCGACACGAAAAAGCCCGAGACCTCCTCGGCCGGATGCGTCGCCCACCATCCGACCACGCCGACCGAACGCCCCGTCGCCGCCGCGACGTTCCAGATCGCCGGCACCGCGCGTGATCGCCCCGAAATGGGGACCTTCTGGCCGGTGGAGGGATCGACTTCCTGGAAATCCAGGACCCGATGAACGTCCGGCCCCACACCCGTGGCAACCGTCGTCCAGACGATCGGCGAGAGAATCGGCATCACGCTCTTCAACCGCGCCGAATACCCCTTCGCGGTCAAGCGCTTCCAGTTCGGCATGCGATCCTCGGCCACGAGCCGGTCCAGGAGGTCCCAGTCCAGGCCGTCGAAGCCGAGCCAGATCACCCCGGGCCGGCCGCCCGGCCTGGCCGTGCGCGTTGGCGAGTCCAGATCTTCCACGGCCGCCGCGGGCGGGGCGGCGGTCGGCCTCGCCGCCGCGGGTGCAACCGTCTCGGGGCTTCGGCCGCAGGAGAAGCCGCACAGCGCGCCCAGAAGGATGGCCGCGGCCACCCTCCGCCGGAAAGCCTGAGACATTATCGCGGCGGGCTCGGAGCCGAGGACTTCTCAGACGCGCCGAGCCTAGACCGGATGTAGGTCTCCGCGACGTTGGGATCGGACACCAGAAACGCGCCGCGGTAGAAGAACACCGGCGTGCTGTTCAAGCCCAGCCGCAGGGCGAGCTCGACGTCGCGCATGACGCGCTCGCGTGCGCGCCCGCTCGCGATCTCCGCGTCGAAGCCCTCGCGCACGCCGGCCGCGTCGGCGACGTCGACGGCGAGCTCTCGCGCGGCCTTCTCGGTCATCGCGCCCGCGCGCGGGAAGATTGACTCCTCGTAACGCGTGTAGAGCGCCGGCGAGACGCTGGAGAGAGCCGCCGCGCTTTCCGCCGCCGCGAAGGCCCAATCGTGCACCTTGACCAGGGGGAGGAAACGGATCTCGAGCGATCCGCCTTGCTTTCGCACGAAATCGCGGACTTGCGGCGTGCGCTGCCGGCATTTCTCGCACTGAAAATCGATGAAGGCCGTCACGGCGAAGGCGCCCTGGCCGGGAGAGACGCCCCGGGACTCGGACAGGACCCGCTCGCGCCATTGCTCCGGCGCGACGCCGAGGGGATGGAACTCGCCCAGCAACAGGGCCGCTCCGTCCTGCGAGACGAATCCGGACAGCGACGCGGAGGCGTCGGGCGCCTCGCGGATCGTGACGCGAATCGGGATGAGCGATCCGCGCCTCTCGGTACCGACCCGTAGGGCCACGGGCAGGCCATAGGTGTCCTGCAGGGCCCCCTGGATCACCGGGAGATCCGCGGCGGGAGCGAAGGGCTGATCGTGGCGCTGTGCCGAGTACAGCAGTTCGCCCACGAAGACCTCGTCGCGAACGGAATCGACCAACGCGATCGAAAGCTCGTTGCGATTCTTGAGGTCGCACGTGCGCTCGACCCGGTAGGCCTCGTACCCCGAAATCGCAATGTCGGGAGCCGCCGTGACGGAGACGCGCGTCCCGGGGCACACCGCGAACCACCCTCCGAAGTAACGCGACAGCCGGTCCGGTGTGGCCGGATCGGCCCGCAGGGACACGCCCGAAACCAGCGCGAGCAGCGCCAAAAAAGGGACTTTCCGCATGGCACAAAACCTTAACACGGGCGGCGGCTTGCAGATTTCCAAGCCGGCCGGACGCTACGAGGTGTTCTCCAGCCGGAGGATCATTCGGGCAAAGTCGACCCGCACGCGAAAATTCTTGAGGAACGACGTGCCGATGACGCCGGCCTCGAACGCCGCGTCCGTCTTCTGCACGATGAGGTCCCGGAAGCGCACGGCGAAGCCCCCGACGCCGATCGTGATCCGGCCGATGCGCTCCCATTCCACTTTCGACTTGCCCATCCCGTGGACCTTCCTCGGCGCCAGCGCGTTCGAGCTCTTCAGCCGCGCCCGCGTCAAGCCGACCGAGGTCATCATGGTGGGCTCGCTTCCCGTGTCGAGCAGGAACGGGAAGAACCCATTCCGGTTGATCGAGGCGCGCACGAACAGGCGACCGCGGTAGAGGAAGAGATTCTGATCCGGATCCTCCTTGGGCAGCCGGAAGTCGGCGCGCGTCCACGCGATGCGCCGGCTCCGATAGTCGATCTCCATGGTGAACTCCTTGAGCAGGTGCAGGCCCAGGACGGCCGGAACCGGGTATTCCCCGCGCGAGGTCTGGAAGAGCAGCGCGTCGTCCGGCATGAGCATCACCGGCACGTCGCGCAGGGAAAAGCCCGCGAACTCCAGCTTGTCCATCACGCCGAAGGTCACCGGGAACTCCTTCTTGTGCAGCCCTCGACCGGAAGCCTTGGAGTCCGGGATCTCGCGCACGCCGGCCTGCCGCGCGAAGGACTGGGTCACGATCGAATAGACCGCGCCCGAATCGACGATCGCTTCGGAGTCGACGCCGTTGACCCGAACCGGGAGGCGCAGAAGATCGAAGTCCCGCATCTGAAAGTCGATGGAATGGCTCTCCCCGACTGCGGGGCCGGCGTACACATCCACGTCGACCATCGCGGAGAGGAACCGGAGGAAACCGGGCACCAACCCATAGCCGTCGCGCACGGCGCTCTCGGCGTAATCGTGGGCGGAGCGAAAGTCGTTCCAGAGAATCGCCCCCTGCGATAGCGCCCATTCGATCTCGGCGCGGCGCGACGTCTTCGACTCCAGATCGCGCGCCTGTTCCAGCATGCGCCAGGCTCGGTCGTAGTCGCCGCGCGCCAGAAGCATCTTCCCGTAGACAGTCAGATCCGCGGCGCTCTTCGCGAACTCCTCGCGAGGCAGCTCGTCGAGGTATTTCTGGAGCTCCGGGAAGTATCCCCGCGCAAGGCCCTCCTCCGGATTGAAGAGCAGCTGGGGGGCGCGGACGTCGTCATCAC
>JBDTXY010000096.1:0-9126 GCA_040005945.1 Acidobacteriota bacterium | reverse complement strand
ACCTCCGGCGCGAGGACGTTGCGCCATCCGCCCACCCGGCCCTGGCGGTAGAACCGGTCGACCGGACCGGCGACTCGCCGGATGAGGTCGATGTCGCACTGTGCGATCGCCCGCTCGATGGCGTCGAGCGGGACCGGCCGGATCCCCTGCGTCAGGCGCGACAGCGCATCGACCGGGCCGCGGTGGAGGTCTTCGTAGCGGACCACCCGCGAGGCCCGGGTCCGCAGCCACTCGATCGAGCACTCGAGGTCGTAGGAGAAGGGCCGGTGCAGCCGTTCCGGCACGATATCGGTGCGCTCGAAGTCTTCGTGCAGCATGCGGCGGAGGACCCGCTGATCGACCGGCCCGGGCGCGAATCGGTGCACGTGGTGGTACAGGGAAACCAGGACGTCGGCCGGGTGCCGGATCGTAGTGACCACCACGACCCCCTGTGCCTCTGCCCACCGGAGCACTTCGTCGGTGGGGAAGTAGTGGTGCTGCGTGATCCAGCGCTCGGCGCGCAGGGGCGGCTGATCGGGGTCGAACGGCCACGCCGCACCGACGAAGGACAGATCGTAGAGGCAGGCCAGCAGCTCACGCACCCAGGTGTTTCCGGTCTTCGGTGTGCTCGCGACGAGCAGCCGGAGCCGTTGCGGCTCGCTCGCTGCCCGCTTCCTGCGCCTCCACATCAGTCCGCGGCCCGCGCGTTTCCGCCCTGCGTGCGGCCGCCTACGCCGAGGCGAGCCCGGAGTCGAGGGCGGTGTCGAGCGCGGGCGGGCGGGCGCGCGCTGGCTCGGGGACCGGGATCGGCGCCGCGCAACAGGCGTCCGGACACGCGTCGTAAAGCGTGCGCCGCTGCACCGGAGCGTAGCCCGCGTCGGAGATGATCCGCCGCATTTCGTCCTGGGTCATGCGATTGCGAGCGCCCGCGGCGTAGACCACGTTCTCTTCGATCATGATCGATCCGAGGTCGTCGGCGCCGAACGACAGCGAGACCTGGCCGATCTTGGGCCCCTGCGTGACCCAGGAGCCTTGCACGTGGCGGATGTTGTCGAAGAAGAGGCGCGATACGGCCAGTGTTTTCAAGTACTCGAAGCCTCCCGCCTCCTCGACCTTCCCGTCCAGGTCGGTGTTCTCCTTCTGAAAGGTCCAGGGGATCCAGGCCGTGAATCCTCCCGTGCGGTCCTGGAGCTCGCGGATTACCCGGAGGTGCTCGACACGCTCCGCATACGTCTCCCCGACGCCGAACATCATCGTGGCGGTCGTCCGCATTCCCAGCGAGTGCGCGGACTCGTGCACGTCGACCCACTTTTCCGTCGGCACCTTCGTCAGCGACCAGATGCGCTTGCGGACGGAGTCTTCCAGGATCTCGGCGCCGCCGCCCGGGATCGATTGGAGGCCGGCGTCTCTCAGCCGCGCGATGACGTCGGCCATCGGCCACTTGGTCACTTTCTGCAGGAAATAGACCTCAGGGGCCGAGAGCGCGTGGAGATGGATCGTCGGGAAGGTCGTGCGGATGTAACGGAACATCTCTTCGTAAAACGAGAACGGCAAGCCGCCGTGCACTCCCCCCTGCAGGAGGATGCCCGTGCCGCCCAGGTCGATCGTCTCCTGGATCTTCTCGCCGATCTGCTCGTGCGAGAGGACGTAGGCCTCGGGGTGCGTGTCGGAGGGACGGTAGAACGCGCAGAACTGGCACCGGTAGATGCAGACGTTCGTGTAGTTGATGTTCCGGTCGACGATGTAGGTGGCGACGGACGGGTCGTTCCGCCGCTCGCGCGCGACATTGGCGGCGACTCCCAGCGCGAGCAGGTTGCCCTCCCGCAAGAGCGCCTCGGCGTCGCCAACGCTCAGCCGCTCGCCGGAGAGGGTCCGATCCAAAATCGCTTCGGTCCGAGTCGCGCCCATACCCCGATTCTATCTTTCCATGGACTGATCTTTAGGGAGAGGGCACTGTAGTGACTTTCCCTCTCCCTCCGGTTGGGCCGCGGAGCGGCCCGCTAGGAATCCGAGACTCGCGTCGCGGGAGCCGGAGCGAAGCGAAGGGATCAGGTTCGCGGTCGAGCCCGCACCCGGGCGAGCCGCGAGCCGGCGCCGCAGGCAGATCCCGCAGCGCAGCTACGGCGACGTTACTTTCGTCCCACGGCCAGAGCGACCGCGCCCACGCCCTTGATCGTCTCGGTCAACGCCGCCGGAGTCAGCGACTGGGGGCCATCCGACAGGGCGCGCTCGGGATGCGGGTGCACCTCGATCAAGAGCCCGTCCGCGCCCGCCGCGACAGCCGCGCGCGCCATTGCGGGCACCAGCGAGGCCTGACCGGTTCCATGGCTTGGGTCCACGAGCACGGGCAGATGCGACCACTCCTTCAGGACGGCCACGGCCGAAAGGTCCAACGTGTTGCGGGTGGCCCGCTCGAACGTCCGGATGCCGCGCTCGCAGAGGATGACGCCGCGGTTGCCGCTGGCCAGGATGTACTCGGCGGCCATCAGGAACTCTTCGAGCGTGGAGGAGAGCCCGCGCTTCAAGAGGACCGGTGTGCGGCTCTTGCCGCAGGCCTGGAGCAGGTTGAAGTTCTGCATGTTCCGGGCGCCGATCTGGAGGCAGTCCGCGTACTGTTCCACCATCGGCACGGCCTCCGGAGTCATGACCTCGGTCACGACCGGAAGCCCGGTGGACTCGCGCGCGCGCGCCAGCAGCCGAAGGCCTTCCTCCCCCAGCCCCTGAAAGGAGTAGGGACTGGTGCGGGGCTTGAAGGCGCCGCCGCGGAGCAGATGAGCGCCGCTCGCCTTGACCGCCACCGCGGTCTCCTCCAGCTGCTCCCAACTCTCGACGGCACACGGCCCGGCGGCGATCACGATCTCTCGATCTCCCACGCGCACGGCGCCCGGACCGCTGCCGACCTTCACGACCGTGGGCTCCGTCACGAAGTCGCGCGCGGCCAGCTTGAACGGCTTGAGGATCCGGACGCATTCCGCGACGCCCGGCAGCGACTCGAACATCCCGACTTCGGCGGCGTGGCGATCGTCTCCCACGACGCCCACGATCGTGCGCTCCGCGCCGCGCGAAAGATGGGACGTGAAGCCCAGCTCCTGGATGCGCGCGACCACGCCGTCGATCTCGGCATCGGACGCGTGGGCCCTCATCACGACGATCATGAGCCGGAAGAATATCCTCGGATGCGGCCGGCTAACCGGAAACGAGGAATCCCGCGGCGACCAGCACTCCCGCCACCGCGATCGCCACCCAGAACCGCTCTCCCCCCAGCCGCGCCAGCGCGACTCCCACTCCCGCGCAGGCGAACAGCGAGAGGTCCACGGAGTGCCGCGTGCCGCCGTAGGGGTAGACCGCCAGAAGGCCTCCCGCAACGGCGAGGACGAAGGGGACGCTCAAGAGGATCGCCGACGGGCGCCCGCGCGCCGCGAGCCAGACCGTCGCGCCCAGCAGCAGCGCCAGCGCGACCACTCCGGAGGCGGGCGAGGAGAAGAGAAACTGGAATAGCGCCATGGTTTGCCGCGCGAAGAAGGTCAGTGCACTCTGGGATCCCTGCAGGAAGCTGTCCCGAAGGTAAGTGTCCCGCACTTCGCGCTCGAGCGGGCTGCCGCGGAGGCGCGAAATGTGGCTCGCGAACAGAAACGCCGCGACGCCGGCCAAGGCCGCCTGCCCGGCCGCCCAGACGGCGACGAATCCTCGGGAGCGGCGCTCCCCGGCCATTCGCGCCACGGCATACACGGCGGCTGCGGCGAGGAAGCGAAAGGCCGCGTAGTGGGTCAGCAGCGCCAGCGCCGCAAGTCCCGAGAAGAGCCCCAACCACGCCCGGGATCCCGTGTTCAAGGCGCGTTCGAGGGCCATCAGCGCCGCCGCCATCAGGCAGAGCAACAGGGCGTAGGCCCGGATCTCGGATGACACCAGGACCACGGAAGGCAGGAAACACAGGTAAGCCAGCGTCACGAGGCCGCAGGGCTTCCCGAACACGCCGCTGGCCCAGCGATATCCGAACCACAGGAAGAGCGTCCCGCAAGCCACCGGAAGCAGGCGCAGTTGCCATTCCGACTGCGCGATCGCCCGCCAACCGTGGAGGAGGAGAAAGAAGAGCGGCGGATGCGCGTTTCCGAGACTGGCCCGGTAGGTGGCCAACAGACTCTCCGAGCCGGCGAGCTTCAAATGAAGCAACTCATCCGGCATCAGAAACGAGCGGCTGACCGCTCGCAGGCGCGCGAGCAATCCGAGAAGGACCAGCAGAAGCGCGACGGCATCCGCGTGCGAACGGAGCCAGCGTTCGATCGGAGGCGGGCTGAGGGGCTCCGGGCGCGCGGCGGTCAAGGCGCCGGCGTGTAGTCGATCTCGCGCGCCCGTTCGATCAGCCCATCCTCCGCCGCCAGGCGGTAGAAAAGGCGAAGGCCGTCCCGGTCGCCCGCGTCGAGCTCGAAGTGGAGGGCGTGCCGCAGGTAGTCCTCGACGACGGCGGCAGAGAGCCCCGATGCCGCCGCCTCCTCGCGCACCATCGCCCCGAAGTGCGCGAGCCCGGCGTCAAACGAACGCCGCAGCAACGCGACGAGCTCGGGCGAGGCGGCGGGCGAGCGGATCGCCCAGAACGCAAACACGAACGGATGCCCGGAGTAGGACCGCCAGAGGGCGGCCAGATCCAGCACGACGTGTCCGTTCAAGCGCGTCTTCAGAGCCGGATCGCCGATCACGAGACGGGCGTCGGAAGGGCCGTCGCGATATTCCGGCTCGAGCCCATACACGCGCTTCAGGAGAATCCGCGTCAACGCGGCGGAGGTCCGCGACGCGGGGTCCAGGGAGACCGACCGGATCTTTTCCCGCGAGACGTCCGAGACCAACAGGACCGAGCGCACCTCGGAGGAGGCCGCGATCCCCAGCCCCGGCACGACCTTCAACCCCGGGATTCGCTGGTACTCGATGGACGGGATCAGGCCGGCGTCCACCTCGCCCGACGCGAGCTTGGCCGCGCAGGCGGAAGGCGTGTCGCGGCTGACCTGGACGTCGGCAGAGGGCTCGTGGAGCAGGCCCCACGTGAGGGGCCGAGCGTTCAGGAAGTCGACGACGGAGATGCGGAGAGGAGTCATCAGTAATCAGTTGTCAGTTGTCACTGAGAACTGTGAACTGACAACTGAGAACCTCCTATCCCTGGCTCATCAAGTTCAGGAACTCGCTATTGGCCTTCGTCTTCTCCAGCTTCTCGGTCAAGAGCTCCATCGCCTCGACGGTGGACAGCGGGTTCAAGACCTTCCGAAGCACCCATACGCGGTTGAGCTCCTGCTTGTCCATCAAGAGCTCCTCCTTGCGGGTCCCCGACTTGTTGATGTCGATCGCCGGGAAGACGCGCTTGTCGACCAGCTTGCGGTCGAGGTGGACTTCCATGTTGCCCGTGCCCTTGAACTCCTCGAAGATCACGTCGTCCATGCGGGAGCCCGTGTCGATCAAGGCGGTGGCCATGATCGTCAGCGATCCCCCTTCCTCGACGTTGCGGGCGGCCCCGAAGAATCGCTTGGGGCGCTGCAGCGCGTTGGAGTCCACGCCGCCGGACAGGACCTTGCCGGAGGGAGGCACGATCGCGTTGTAGGCCCGCGCCAACCGCGTGATCGAGTCCAGCAGGATCACCACGTCCCGCTTGTGCTCGACCAAGCGCTTGGCCTTCTCGATGACCATTTCCGCCACCTGAACGTGGCGCGCCGCCGGCTCGTCGAAGGTCGACGAGATGACCTCGCCCTTGACCGAGCGCTGCATGTCGGTCACTTCTTCGGGCCGCTCATCGATGAGCAGCACGATCAGCGTGACCTCGGGATGGTTGGTCGAGATCGAGTTGGCCAGCGACTGGAGGACCATGGTCTTGCCGGTCCGGGGCGCCGCGACGATGAGCCCGCGCTGGCCCTTGCCCACGGGCGCGACCAGGTCCAGGACGCGGGAGGTCATGTTCGTCGGGACCTCGAGGCGGATGCGCTCCTGCGGATAGAGCGGTGTCAGGTTGTCGAAGAAGATCTTCTCGCGCGCGACGTCCGGATGCTCGAAGTTGACGGCCTCGACCTTGATGAGGGCGAAGTAGCGCTCCCCTTCCTTGGGCGGGCGAATCTGCCCCGAGACGGTGTCCCCCGTGCGCAGGTCGAACTTCCGGATCTGGGACGGCGACACGTAGATGTCGTCGGGGCCGGGCAGGTAGTTGTACTCGGGCGCGCGCAGAAAGCCGAACCCGTCGGGAAGGCACTCCAGCACGCCCTCCGAGAAAATCAGCCCCTTCTTCTCAGTCTGCGCCTGGAGGACCTTGAAGATGAGGTCCTGTTTGCGCATTCCGGTGGCGTTCTCGACCTCCAGATCCTTGGCGATCTTGAGCAGCTGCGGGATCTTGATCTCGTGCAGCGCGCGGATGTCGAGCGTGTCGCCGTGCTCGATGGCGACGTCCTCGCTCGCGGTATCGGGAACCTCCTCGGGCAGCGCGTCGGGCGGGGCCTCGAGCGTTTCGACGTCGGAGTCGTTGGTTCCTTTTCGTCTGGCCATCTGTCTGTCCTCTTACTGTGTGGTGCGTCGGCGGAAACCGCCGGGAAGGGTCTGGGCCGGGACCGTGATTATTTCAAATTCGGGGGGGCGAGTGCGAGCGGTTCGAGTCCCCTAGTTCGCGACGGCTCCCCCGTCCGCGGGCTTGGAATCCGTGTCGATCGCCGGGGAGGCCGGACGGGGGCCCTCCATGGCGATCTTGATCACCTCGTCCATGGTGTTGACGAGGTGAAATTCCATCTCGTTGCGGATCTCGGCCGGCAGGTCGTCCAAGTCCTTGTCGTTTTCGGTGGAGAGGATGATCGTGCGGATCCCGGCTCGGTACGCGGCCAGGATCTTGTCCTTGATGCCGCCCACCGGCAGCACCTTGCCGCGGAGGGTGATCTCGCCGGTCATCGCGACGTCCTTCAGCACCGGGATCTTGGTCACCGCCGAGAAGAGCGACACCGCCAGGGTGATGCCCGCCGAGGGGCCGTCCTTGGGGATCGCCCCCTCCGGGACGTGGATGTGGATGTCGTACTTCTCGTGGAAGTTGGGATCCGCGTCGTACATCTCCGCCCGGCTGCGGACGTAGGAGACGGCGGCGCGCGCCGACTCCTGCATGACGTCGCCGAGCGAGCCGGTCAGCGTCAGATTGCCCTTGCCCTTGAGCAGGCTGGTCTCGGTCATCAGGATCTCGCCGCCGGCCTCGGTCCAGGCCAGTCCCGTCGCGATCCCGACCTCCGAGACTTCGCCCTTTTGCCGATTCCGAAACCGGGTCTTGCCCAGAAAGTCCCGGAGGTTCTCGGGCGTGACCTTGGCGGGCGTCTCGGCGTTCTTCTGCACGATCTTGCGGGCGACCTTGCGGCAGACCCCGCCGATCTCGCGTTCCAGGTTTCGCACGCCGGCCTCGCGCGTGTAGCTCGTGATGATCGAGAGCACCGTGTCGTCCAGGATCTCGATCTGCTCGGCCTTCAAGCCGTTGGCCTCGCGCTGCTTGGGCACCAGGAACTGGCGGGCGATCGCGACCTTCTCGTTGGGCGTGTAGCCGGAGAGCGGGATCATCTCCATGCGGTCCTTGAGCGCCGGCGGGACCGGGTCGGCGATGTTCGCCGTGGCGATGAACATGACCTTCGACAGGTCGTATTCGACGTCCATGTAGTGGTCCACAAACGTGTGGTTCTGCTCCGGATCGAGAACCTCGAGCAGGGCCGACGCGGGGTCTCCGCGGAAGTCCGCGGACATCTTGTCGACCTCGTCGAGCAGGAAGACCGGATTGACGGTGCCCGCCTTCTTCATCATCTGGATGATCTGGCCGGGGAACGCGCCGATGTAGGTGCGCCGGTGGCCGCGAATCTCGGCCTCATCGCGGACGCCCCCCAGAGACAGCCGCACGAACTGCCGATTCAACGACCGCGCGATCGACCGCGCCAGCGAGGTCTTGCCGACGCCGGGCGGGCCCACGAAACAGATGATCGAGCCCTTGGTCTTCTGCACGAGCTGGCGGACCGCCAGAAACTCCAGGATCCGCTCCTTGACCTTCTCCAGCCCGTAGTGATCCTCGTTCAGGATCGTCTCGGCCCGGGTCAGGTCCTTGGATTCCCGCGAGGATTTCTTCCAGGGCACGCCCACGAGCCACTCGATGTAGTTGCGGGACACGGTCGCCTCGGCCGAGACGGGAGGCATCGCCTCCAGCCGCCGCAGCTCCTGGTCGGCCTTCTCCCGGACCTCCTTGGGCATGCCCGAGGTCTCGATCTTCTTCTTGAGGTCCTCGACCTCGTCCGTGCGGTCGTCCTTGCGCCCCAGCTCCTGATGGATGGCCTTGATCTTCTCGTTGAGGTAGTACTCCTTCTGGGCCTTCTCCATCTGCTTCTTGACCTTGTTGTTGATCCGGCGGTCGATGTTGACCTTGTCGATTTCGACCTCCAGCAGGTCCTGGAGCTTTTGGAGACGCTCGTAGGGAGACTCGGCCTCGAGCAGGATCTGCTTCTCGGCTGTGGTCACGGCCAGGTGCGCCGACAGCGTATCGGCGAACCGCTCGGGATCGTCGATCTTGAGCGAGGCGGCCAGGCCCTCGAACGCCAGGTGATGTGAAAGCTTGGCGTACTGCTCGAAGAGCCCGAGCACCTTGCCCATGTAGTCCTTGAGGCCCTCGACGTCCGTGGGCTTGGCCGGAAGCATCTCCACCGCCACGGTCAGGAACTCGCCCCGCCGCTCGAAGGCCAGGATCCGTCCCCGCCGCACGCCCTCGACCATCACCTTGATGTGCCCGTTGGGCAGCTTGAGCGACTGGGCGACGGTGGCGACCACGCCCACGTCGTAGATGTCCTCGGGTTTGGGCTCGTCCAGCTGCGGGTCTTTCTGCGCGGCCAGGAACAGGCGCTTCGTGGGGGTCGCCAGAGCGGATTCCAACGCCCGGATCGACGACTCGCGGCCGACGACGAAGGGCTGCATCATGTGCGGGAAAACCACCATGTCCCGCAACGGTACGAGCGGCAGGCTTTCCAGAGCCGGGTTGGTGAGGTCGGTTGTTTTCATATTGGGCGTGGCGTCCTTTGGGCTCCCCGAATCGAGACGACGCGGGGCGCGGGCTCTGTCGCCCTTACCCCGCCTTGCGAAGGATCGTGATCGGGTTGGTGTGGTGCTTGACGACGTCGC
>JBDTXY010000095.1:0-9129 GCA_040005945.1 Acidobacteriota bacterium | reverse complement strand
GCAGGTAGAGCGTGAAGAGCGCCAGCATCGTGTAGAAGCTGAAGCGCTCCCACATTTCGGTGGCGAAGAGAACGTAGAGGCCGCGAGGATGTCTTTGCGTCGCGGCGTGCGCCGGAACGGCGTTCGATACGCTCATCGTGAGTGGCGAAAGGCTACCAGAGATCCGGATCCCCGCCTAACCGGCGCCCTCGGCGGCGAACGCGCGCTCAAGGCTCTGGCCCGCCGCGGCGGCCGTGCGGCGAATGTCGGCCTCCGTGTGCGCGGTCGAGAGGAACCACGCTTCGAATTGCGCCGGCGGAAGGAAGATCCGACGCTCTAACATGGCGTGGAAGAAGGTTGCGTACCGTGTCGTGTCGCAGCGCTGCGCCGTCGCGAAATCGGTCATCGGGCCGCAGGCGAAGAAGAGCGTCAGCAGGGAGCCGATCCTCGTCACGCACAGACGCTCGGTGAATCCGCGCCGTTGGATCTCCGCCCGGAGCAGGCTCTCGAGCAGGCCTGCCTTGGCCTCGAGCTCCGCGTAAGGGGGCCTTCGCGCGATCTCCTGGAGCATGGCGATGCCCGCGCTCATCGCCAGGGGATTTCCGGACAGCGTCCCGGCCTGGTAGACCGGCCCCGTCGGCGCCATGCGTTCCATGAGCTCGCGGGATCCGCCGTACGCCCCCACCGGAAGCCCGCCGCCCAGGATCTTTCCGAGCGTCGTCAAGTCGGGCCGCACCCCGAGCGACTCCTGCGCGCCGCCCGGGCCCAGGCGAAAACCCGTGATGACCTCGTCGAAGATCAGCAGCGTCCCGTGCCGCCGCGTCAGGTCGCGGACGGCTTCCAGATATCCGGGGCGCGGCAGGACCACTCCCATGTTGGCCGCAACGGGCTCCACGATGAAGGCGGCGAGCTGCCCCGGGAACCGGGTCAGGACCGCTTCCAGCGCGGGAGCGTCGTTGTAGGGAACGACCGCCGTCAACGCGGCCACCTCGTCCGGCACTCCCGGACTACCGGCGATCGACAGCGTGGCCACCCCCGAGCCGGCCGCCACGAGGAACGCATCCGCGTGGCCGTGGTAGCCGCCGTGCGTCTTCACGATCCGGGCGCGCCCCGTCGCCGCGCGGGCCAACCGGATCGCGCTCATCGTGGCCTCCGTGCCGGAGTTCACGAACCGGAGCATCTCGATCGACGGGACCATCCGCGTCACCCGTTCGGCCAACCGCACTTCCAGCTCGGTCGGCGCTCCGAACGAGGTTCCCCGGCGGGCCGCGCGGGAGAGCGCGCGTTGCACGAACGAGGGAACGTGGCCGAAGAGGTGCGGGCCGTAGGACATGACGTAGTCGATTGAGGCGCGGCCGTCGGCGTCCCGGATGCGGGATCCCCGGGCCGACGCTGCGAAGAACGGCTCTCCGCCCACCGAGGCAAAGGAGCGCACGGGCGAGCTGACGCCGCCGGGCATCAGGCGCTTCGCGCGCCGGAACAGGGCGGCGGAGTTCGTGGTCTTGAGCTTCCGGCTTCGGGTGGGCTTCTTTTGCTTCGTCATGACCAGAAACCCGGAACCCGAAGCTAGCGACCTTCCTTCAGCCACCGCGCCGCGTCGCGGGCGTGGTACGTCAGGATGAAGTCGGCGCCGGCGCGCGCGATGCCGGTCAGGATCTCGAGAGCGATCCGCTTCTCGTCGATCCACCCGCGCGCGCCCGCGGCCTTGACCATCGCGTACTCCCCCGACACGTTGTAGGCCGCGATCGGCGCGTCGAACCGCCGGCGCGCCTCCGCGATCACGTCGAGGTATGCCAAGGCCGGCTTGACCATCACGGCATCCGCCCCCTCGTCCAAGTCGAGCGCGATCTCCCGCATCGCCTCGCGCCGGTTGGCCGGGTCCATCTGGTAGCCGCGGCGGTCGCCGAAGCGGGGAGCGGAGTCTGCGGCCTCCCGGAAGGGACCGTAGAAGGCGGAGGCGTACTTGGCCGAGTAGGCCAGGATCGCCGTGGACGACAGCGCCGCCTGATCGAGCGCGCTGCGGATCGCAGCCACGCGGCCGTCCATCATGTCGGACGGCGCGACGACGTCGGCGCCGGCGCGCGCGTGGGACACCGCGACTTGTGCCAGCAGCGGCAGCGTGGCGTCGTTGTCGACCTCGCCGTCGCGGATGACGCCGCAGTGTCCGTGGGAGGTGTACTCGTCCAGGCAGACATCGGTCAAGACCAGCAGATCCGGTAGCGCTGTCTTCAGGGCGCGCACGGCCTCCTGGACCGCCCCGCCGTCGTCCCACGCCTCGCTTCCGGTCTCATCCTTTTGCTCCGGGAGACCGAAGAGGAGGATGGCCGGCACACCCAGCGCGCGCAGCTCCTGCGCCATGGCAACGGCTTCGTCCGGGGAGAGGCGCTCGATCTCCGGCAGCGACGCGATCTTCTCGCGCAATCCTCGCCCTTTCCGGACGAAGAGCGGAGCGACCAGCTGCTCCACGGACAGCCGCGTCTCGCGCACCAGAGCCCGCGAGGCGGGTGTGCGTCGGAGGCGGCGCAGGCGAGTCGCCGGAAAGCCCGTCATGGAACTCGCACACACTATTGTGTGGGCGGCACCCGAGCAAGCGTTTCCAGCATCCGGGCCGCGGCGGCGAATCGCGGTTCCTCCGTCACGGAAATTTGCGCGACGCCGTGGGACTCGAGATACCGACGCGTGTATCGGCCGAGCACGACCGCGGGGGTGTCGCGCAGGCGCTGCGCCGCCTCGTGCGAGAGGCCCGCGAAGAGCCAGGTGGCCGCCGACGGCGAAGTCACGCAGAACGCGATGAAGGGCTGGTCGACGATCTGGTGCGCGAGATCGGCGTCGTGCGGCGCCGGGACCTTGCGATAGACCGCGACCCGCGTCACCAACGCGCCGCGCCGGGACAGCGCGTCGGGCAGCTCCGGTGTGGCGTCCTCCGCGCCCGGGAGCAAGACGTGAAGCCCGTCCAGGCGGCCGGCTACGTGGTCCAGGATCGACTCCCCGGACCCTTTCGCGACGATATCCGGAGACAGGCGGTGCCGGCGCAACGCGGCCTCCGTCGAGCGCCCGAGGGCGACGACGCGACCGCCCGCCACGGCCCGCCGCAGGGCCGGCGCGAGGCGTTCGTCGGACAGCAGCCGCTCGACGGTGACCTGGCTGGTGAAGATCGTCAGATCCGCGTGGGAATCGAAGGTCGACGCCGGCACTTCCAGGGGAAGGATCGAGTGGCTCGCCCGCTCCACGACCTCGATGCCCCGCGCTTCCGGAAGGTGAGCGAAAGGATTGGCGCCGGAGCGCACGACCAGGACGCGGGGGGCGCTCATCGGGATGGGGCTCCGATCAGCTCCGCGGCGCCTTGGCGGAGGAGCCGCTCCGCGAGCTCACGTCCGATGAACGGAGCGTCGTCGGGCGAGCCTTCCGCCGAACCGCGAATCGTGCGAGAGCCATCGAGGGCGTAGACCGCGCCGACTAGCCGCAAACTCTGGACGTCCAGCACCCGAGCCCTCCCCGCGACCGGAGCGCGGCACCCCGCCTCGAGACCCGCGAGGAAGCCCCTTTCGGCGAGCACCTCCTGGTGAGAGCTGCGATCGTCCAGGCTCCGAAGGCTTTCCCGGGTGGCCACATCCTCCGCGCGGGTCACGACCGCCAGGGCTCCCTGACCGACGGCGGGCAGCACCACCGACTCCGAAAAGACCTCCACGATCTCTTCCAGGCGGCCCAGGCGCGCCAGGCCCGCGCGGGCCAGGACGATCGCGTCCCAGCGGCCCTCCTGGAGCCTCCGAATCCGCGTGTCCACGTTGCCGCGGGCCTCCGCCACGGAGAGGTCGGGACGCGCCGACAGGATCTGGGCCCGGCGCCGGGGGCTGGCGGTTCCCACGACGGCGCCGCGGGGAAGCTGCGCCAGCGTGAGCCGGTCGCGGGAGACCAAGACGTCGCTCGGGTCCTCCCGGCGCGGAACGGCCGCGAGGACGAGCCCGGGGGGCAGCGCCGAGGGCACGTCCTTCAGGCTGTGGACCGCCAGATCGATGCGGCCGGCGAGCAGGGCCTCGTCCAGCTCGCGCGTGAAGTCTCCCTTCCAGCCGATCGGCTGCCCGGACGTCGAGAGCCGGTCCCCGGTCGTCTGCACTGTCACCATCTCGACCTCGGCGCGGTCCGCGAGCGCCGCGCGGATCTGCTCCGCCTGGGCGCGGGAGAGCGCGCTGCCGCGCGCGCCGAGCCGGAGCGTCATCGGTCCAGATCGAACAGGTGCCGCACCGCCTCGACGCGATCCAGCTTCCGGGAGGCGTCGGTCTCGGCCTTGAGCCGCCGCAGGGGCTCGTGGAGCAGCTTGGATGCGATCGCGTCCGCGAAGATCCGGAAGCGCTCGCGCTCGTCGGGCGGCAGCCGCGCAAGCTCGGCATCGCGCAGGGACGCTAAGCGCTTCTGCAGGTCGTGAAGCGTCGGCACCACGGCAAGATTGCCCAGCCACGCGAGGAAGCGCGTCAATTCCTCTTCCAGGATCGCGTCGGCGCGCGGGACCTCGCGGCTACGCCGGCGGCGGTTCTCTTCGGCCGCGCCCTCGAGCTCTTCGAGCCCGTAGGCATACACGTTGTAGATCTGGGACACGGCCGGGTCGATGTCTCGGGGCACGGCCAGATCCAGGAAGAACATGGGCCGTCCCCGCCGCTGCCGCATGGCGTTCTCGACCTGGTCCCGTCGGACGACCGCGGTGGGACTCGCGGTGGCTCCCACGACGACGTCGGCCTCCGCGAGCATGGAGGTCACCTGCTCCCACGGGATGGATCGCCCGCGGATCGTCGCAGCCAGCGCGGCCGCCCGCTCGGCCGTGCGGTTGGCGATCCGGATGTCCTGGACGCCGGCCTCCGCCGCGTGCTGGGCGAAGAGGCGCGCGGTCTCGCCCGCGCCCAGGACCAGCAGCGTGCGTTCCCCGATCTCTCCAAAGACCTTGGCCGCCAGCTCGAACCCGATCGAGGCCACCGAGAGCGGATGCCGCGCAATCTCGGTTTCCGTGCGGACCCGTTTGCCCGCGGCGACGGCGCTCTCGAAGAGGCGGTGCAATACGGCCCGGGTGGATCCGCTCTCCCGCGCCAGACGCAGCGCCGTGCGCACCTGCCCCAGCACCTCGCTCTCCCCCAGCGCCATCGAGTCCAGGCCTGCCGCCACCCGAAACAGGTGCCGCACCGCCTCGGCTCCCTCGCGATAAAAGCTGGATTGGGAGGCTTCGACGAAGTCCACCCCCCGCCACTCCGAGATCAGGCGCGTCAGCTCCCGGTCGGTCCCCAGCGCATCCGAGATGCCGTAGATTTCGCTGCGGTGACAGGTCGCGACGATCACGCCTTCGCTCATCAGCCCCTGACCCCGAATCTTCTCGAGCGCCTCGCGCACCTCGTCGACCGAGAAGGCGATCCGGTCGCGAACCGAGACGGCTCCGGATCGGAAGTTCCAGCCCAGCAGGACCAGACGGGCTTCGGTGGTCGACATCGTCATCGGAAGCTGTGCGTCCGGGTCAGGTACAAGTTGACGACCGTGTAGGAAAAAATCACGACGCCAAACCCCAGGATCGACAGGAGCGCGACGCGGGGTCCTTCCCAGCCGCGGCGGTCCATCCAGAGCAGGAACCCGTACACCGCCAGCGTGACCACCGCCCACTCGACCTTCGGATCCGCGAGCGTCGCCCAGACCACTTCGGCCCACATCACGCCCAGGACCAGCGAGACGGTCAGGACCGCCAGCCCCACGGAGACGCTGGTGCGATTCATCCGGCCGATCACCTCGAGGGCAGGCAGCCGCGAAAAGAGCAGGCCGGTCCTCCCGCGGCGGATCTGCCGGCTCTGCACCAGATACAGGACCGAGAGAACGAAGGAGAAGGTGAAGGCCGCGTAGGCCAGGATCGCGAGGGTGACGTGCAAGGCGAACACGGAACCGTGGGTGCCTCGCGCGGCGGCGGAAGCCGCGTCGGGAAGCAGGAGCCCGGCTGCGGTCGTCACGATCACCATCGGGATCAGGAAGGGGCCCATGGCGCGCTCCCGATGCCGGAGGAGCAGGACGAGGTACGCGATGCCCAACATCCAACCGAAGAGCGACACGGATCCGCCCAGCGTGCGGTAGGGCACCGATCCGAGCTCCCGCGCCCGATGCATCAGATCGCCGAAGTGCAGCATGAGTCCGCCGGCGATCCAGATCGGCGTCCAGCGGCCCCACGCTTTCCGCGCGGCGAGGAGCGACACGATCGCGAAGACTTCCGCGCCGATGTAGCCGAGAAGGGCCAACCATCCGAGGGGGTGTGAGGCCATGGACGCCGGCGATTTTATCAGGCGCGGGAGCCCGTAATACGATAGCGGGGATGCATGCGTTTCCGGGCACCCGACAGGAGTTTTCGCTCGGCAAGGCCGGGAAGGGAGCCTTCTCCTCGCTCCCGCAGCTCGATAAGGAAACGGGGGCGGGAATCTCGCGGCTGCCGGTGTCGCTGCGCATCGTTCTGGAGTCGCTGCTGCGAAACTGCGACGGCAAGCGCGTCAAAGAGGACGACGTTCGCGCGCTGGCGTCCTGGAAGCCCAGGGCCGAGCGCACGGCGGAGATCCCGTTCGTCGTGGCGCGCATCGTCTTGCAGGACTTCACGGGAGTGCCGCTCTTAGTCGACCTGGCGGCGATGCGCTCGGCGGTCCACCGGCTCGGGCGCAAACCCGAGGTCATCGAGCCCCTGGTCCCCGTGGCGCTGGTCGTGGACCATTCCGTTCAGGTCGACCAGTGGTCGACTCCGGACGCGCTCCAGGCGAACATGGAGATCGAGTTCCGGCGCAACCGGGCGCGCTATGAATTTCTCAAATGGGGGATGCAGGCCTTCCAGGGTTTCGAGGTCGTCCCGCCGGGCATCGGCATCGTGCACCAGGTCAACCTGGAGTATCTGGCGCAGGGGGTCCTCGCCAAGGACGGGGTCTACTACCCCGATTCGCTGGTGGGGACCGATTCGCATACGACGATGATCAACGGCCTGGGCATCGTGGGATGGGGCGTGGGAGGAATCGAAGCGGAAGCGGGCATGCTCGGGCAGCCGGTGTATTTCCTGACGCCCGACGTGGTCGGCGTCCATCTGGCGGGGCGGCTGGCCGAAGGCGTGACCGCGACCGACCTGGTCCTGGTCGTGACCGAGATGCTGCGCAAGGCCAAGGTCGTGGGCAAGTTCGTGGAGTTTTTCGGCGAGGGGGCCGCGTCGCTGCCGGTGACCGACCGGGCGACCGTCGCCAACATGGCGCCCGAGTACGGCGCCACGATGGGGTTCTTTCCGATCGACGAAGAATCCTGCCGTTACCTCCTCGCGACCGGGCGCAGCCTCGAGCATGTCGACACGTTCCGCAACTACTACACGGCGCAGGGTCTCTTCGGCGTGCCGCGCGACGGCGCCTGCGACTATAGCGAACGGCTGGATCTGGATCTCTCGACGGTGTCTCCGAGCGTCTCGGGCCCCAAACGCCCCCAGGATCGGATCCCGCTGCCGCAGATGAAGGCCCGGTTCCGCGATCTCTTTTCGCGGCCGGTCGGCGAGAACGGCTTCGGCAAAGACCCCGAGGCCCTGAGCCAGCGCTTCCACGCCACGCTCGGCCACGCCGTGGCTCACGGAGGCGGCGGCGGCAGCCAGAAGCCCGCGAGCATTACGGCCGCCAACGCGCTCAATACGAACGTCTGGACCGAAAGCGAGATGGCCAACAACCGGCCGACTCCGGACCGCGCGGACATCTCGCCGGAGTCTTTCGGCCACGTCGACGTGGGACACGGAGACGTTCTGATCGCCGCGATCACGTCCTGCACCAATACCTCCAACCCGAGCGTGATGCTGGCGGCCGGGCTCCTGGCCCGAAAAGCCGTGGAGCGGGGGCTGACGGTGTCGCCCCGCGTCAAGGCCTCGCTGGCGCCGGGCTCGCGCGTGGTCACCGAATACCTGGCGCGGACCGGCCTGCAGCCGTACCTGGATCGCCTCGGCTTCAACCTCGTGGGCTACGGCTGCACGACCTGCATCGGCAACTCGGGACCCCTGGATGCCGGGATCGAGGGGACCGTCACGGAGAACGACCTCATCACGGCCGCGGTCCTCTCGGGCAACCGCAACTTCGAGGCGCGCATTCACCAGAGCATCAAGGCGAATTTCCTGATGAGCCCGCCGCTGGTCGTGGCGTTCGCGCTGGCCGGGCGAGCGGACATCGACATGAGCTCCGAACCGCTGGGCACCGACGGCGGTGGCCAGGCGGTGTTCTTGCGCGATATTTGGCCCTCCATGGCCGAGGTCGAGCACGCCCTGCTGTCCTCGGTCGACGCCGCCACCTATCGCCGGCTCTATACGGACCTGGCCGACGCGAGCCCGCTCTGGAAGGAAATCCCGAGCGCGTCCGGAACGGTGTACGAGTGGGATCGCGGATCGACCTACATCCAGGAGCCTCCCTTCTTCGAAGAGTTCAATCTGGAGCCCCGGCCCCTATCGGGGATTTGCGGCGCGCGGGCCCTGGCGATTTTCGGCGATTCGGTCACGACCGATCACATCAGCCCCGCGGGCGCCATCCGACAGAGCTCGCCGGCCGGCCTCTACTTGCAGTCGCTGGGGGTCAAGCCCGAAGACTTCAACAGCTACGGCTCGCGCCGCGGCAACGATCGCGTGATGACGCGCGGGACGTTCGCCAACGTCCGAATCAAAAACAAGATGGTGCCGGGCGTGGAAGGCGGCGTCACGCATCACCAACCCGACCAGGAGGTCCTCCCCATCTACGACGCGGCCATGCGCTACCAGGGCGAGGGAGTCCCGCTGGTCGTCTTCGCGGGCCAGGAGTACGGCACCGGGAGCTCGCGCGACTGGGCCGCCAAGGGAACCAAGCTGCTGGGTGTGCGCGCGGTCATCGCCCTGAGCTTCGAGCGCATCCATCGCTCGAACCTCGTCGGGATGGGTGTCCTTCCCCTGCAGTTCGCGGAGGGGGTCAGCGCCGAGACCCTTTCCCTCGATGGCACGGAGACGTTCGACCTGTTGGATCTCGAGAAGGGAGTTCGCCCGCGGCAAGAGATCCCCCTCGTGATCCGGCGCGCCGACGGCGAGTCGAGCGAGGTGCGGCTGCGGGCCCGGATCGACACGCCGATCGAGGTCGACTACTACCGCCACGGGGGGATCTTGCCGTACGTCTT
>JBDTXY010000094.1:0-9183 GCA_040005945.1 Acidobacteriota bacterium | reverse complement strand
TCTGGTGGCCGAAGATCTCGGGCAAGCTCTACCCGGAGATGTGGTCGCGCGTCTCCGCCTGGGTCATCTTCATCGGCTTCAACCTCACGTTCTTCCCGCAGTTCATCGTCGGGTACCTCGGGATGCCGCGCCGGTACCATCAGTACCCTGAGGAGTTCCAGGTCCTGAACGTGATGTCGACCGCCGGCGCGTCGATCCTCGGCATCGGGTACCTCATCCCGCTCGTCTACTTCATCTGGTCGATGCGCTACGGCAAGGCGGCGGCCGACAATCCCTGGGGAGCGACGGGCCTGGAGTGGGAGACGCCGTCCCCGCCGCCCACCGAGAACTTCCCGGAGACGCCGGTCGTGTCGGGCCGGCCGTACGACTACCTGACGGGACGGGAAGAGGAAGCCGCGGTCAATGTCTGACGGGAACCTCGCCGCCAACGCCGCCCCGGACTCCCGCGCGCACGCGGCGCCGCCCGAGCTGCGGCACCACTTCGTCAACTTGGCCGCCCAGCGCGAGGCATCGACGCTGGCGATGTGGATGTTCCTGGTCACCGAGGTGCTCTTCTTCGGCGGGATGTTCACGGCCTACGTGATCTACCGTTCGTCGTACCGGCACGCGTTCGAGGGCGCCTCGAACCTGCTCGACTTGAAGCTCGGCGCGATCAACACCGCGGTCCTGATCTGCTCCTCGCTGACGATGGCCCTGGCCGTCTGGGCCTCGGGGGCCGGCAAGAAGAGGGCCACGATCCTCTGCCTCGTGGGCACGATCCTGCTCGGCGGCGCCTTCCTCGGGATCAAGGCCGTCGAGTACACCCAGAAGTTCGAGCACCACGAGGTCCCCGGGCCGCACTTCGTCGTCCCGGAAGGCCTGCCCCGCCAGAGCGAGATGTTCTTCTCTCTCTACTTCTGCATGACGGGGCTGCACGCGCTCCACATGGTCATCGGCGTGGGCCTCTTGACCTGGCTGATCGTGAAGGCGCAGCGCAACGAGTTCTCGCCGCGGTACAACACTCCGGTGGATCTCGTTGGGCTCTACTGGCACTTCGTCGACATCGTCTGGATATTCCTCTTTCCGCTCCTGTACTTGCTGGGGAGGCACACGCTGTGAGCCACGGCCCAACGCACACGAGCACGAGCACGAGCGCGACGCCCAAGGCCTACTTCGCCGTCTTCGCGGCCCTGATGGCGCTGACGGGCCTGACGGTGTGGGCGTCGTACCTGCACCTGGGCGTCTGGAACACGCCGGTCGCCCTCGCGATCGCCGTAACCAAGGCGCTGCTCGTCGCGCTGATCTTCATGCACCTGCGGCACTCGCCCCGGCTCACACTCTTCGTGGTCGGATCGAGCGTGCTCTGGCTCGCGTTCCTGATCCTGATCACGACCTCCGACTACCTGTCCCGGCCCTGGCTCCCGATCTACGGGAAGTAGGGGACGCGATGCGGTGGCTCAGCGTGCTCATTCTGGGGCTTCCGGTGGCGATCGCGTGTCGCATCCTCCACGCCCCGGACTGGGCCGCCTTCCTCGCCTCGGCGCTGGCGCTGATCCCGCTGGCCGCCTGGATCGGCCTGGCGACGGAACATGCGGCCGTGCGCCTCGGGAGCTCCCTCGGAGGACTCTTGAACGCGACCTTCGGCAACGCCGCGGAGCTCATCATCACGCTCTTCGCGCTGCGCCGGGGGCTGACGGATCTCGTGAAGGCATCTCTGACGGGGTCGATCATCGGGAACACGCTTCTCATCCTGGGGCTCTCGGCCTTCCTGGGAGGCCTGAAGCACGGTTCCCAGCGCTTCGAGGCGAAGGCCGCGGCGCGCCATGCGGCCATGATGATCCTCGCGGTTTCGGCCATGGCCCTGCCGGCCGTCTTCGCGACCGTGGAGCCGAGCGCATTCATCCGCGAGGAGGTCTCGGTCGGGGTCTCGATCCTCCTG
Source organism: Acidobacteriota bacterium (assembly GCA_040005945.1). Lineage (GTDB taxonomy): Bacteria > Acidobacteriota > Thermoanaerobaculia > UBA5066 > Gp7-AA6 > DAHUXD01. The sequence goes on along the minus strand of JBDTXY010000094.1, from coordinate 7,265 downwards.
CTCGCAACCTACGGCGCATACATCTTCTACTCGTACTTTTCTCGCGAGGCTCGCGCCCAGAAATCGGGCGCGGAACCTCCGCATCCCGTGGGGAAGCCGTGGAGTCTGAATCGCTCCCTCGCGGTTCTCGGGGCGGCGGTCGTCGGGACCGGGGTCGCGAGCGAGCTTCTGGTCCACGCCGTGGAGCCCGTCTCGAAGTCGCTGGGCCTCTCCCAGTTCTTCGTCGGATTGATCGTGATCCCGATCGTCGGCAACGTGGCGGAGAACTACGGCGCGATCACCTTCGCCCGGCGAAACCACATGGACCTGTCGATCTCGATCGCGGCCAACTCCTCGACGCAAATCGCCGTGTTCGTGGCACCCGTGCTGGTGCTCGCGAGCCTCTTCTCCCGTCCCATCAACCTGGTCTTTCACCCGATGGAGCTGGTCACGCTTTTCTCGTCCACGGCGATTTTCGCGTACGTCTCCCTGGACGGGGAGACGAACTGGCTCGAAGGCGTGCAGCTGCTGGCCCTCTACTTGATCGCGGCCGTCTCCTTCTTCTTCCTATCCGGCGGTCCCTGAGGGGCCGGCGAAGCCGCCAGGAGCACGCCGGCCAGGATGAAGCCGCCTCCGGCAAGCACGCGGGGTGAGAACGTCTCTCCCAGCACGAGGCTGCCGAGCACGATCGCGATCACCGTGTCGACGATCGGGATCGTGCCGATGACGGCGACCGGGACTCGCCGGAGCAGCCAGAACAGACCCGCAAAGGGCAGCGCGGTCCCCGCGATCGCGAGGTAGAGGAGCGCGGACACCGAGGACGCCGTCCAGCGCAGGACCGCGCCCCGTTCGAAGGCGGCCGCCAGCAGCAGGAGGAACACGGACCCCGCCAGGGTCTGGCCCCAGGTCGTCAAGACCGGCGCGACGCCTCCCAGGTGCTTCTTGAACGCCACGTTCGAGTAGGCGGCCGCGACCGCGGAGATGAGCATGAGCACGCCGCCGGCCACCAACGTGCCGGTGGTGCCCTGCAACGCCGTCCAGGCCTCGGGCCCCTCGATCACCGCGACGCCCGCGACGCCCAGCAGAGCCGCCAGGATGGCGCGGGGGCGCAGGCGCTCATCCGGAAGCATGAAGTGCGCGAAGAGGCCCACGAAGATCGGAAAGGTCGCGAACAGCAGCGCCGCCAGGCCCGACGCGATCCACTCCTCGGCCTGGAAGACGCAGGCGTACGCAATGCCGATCTGCAGCAGGCCCGCCCATGCGACCCAGCGCTTCTGCTTGCCCGAGAGGGGGGCGGCGGATCCCCGGAACGCGAACGGCGTCAGCAGCAGACAGGCCACCGCCATCCGGATCCCGGCGAACCACAGCGGCGGCAGATCACGCAGGCCGATCTTGATCGCCAGCCACGTCGAGCCCCAGACCGCGCACAGCGCGACGTACATGGCCAGCGTGCGGCCGCGGAGCACCGACATGGAGGGCATCCTATAGAATCGATGCGATGTTCGATCTCAGCATTTCCTCGGCGACTCCGGCGGACGAGGGAGAGCGCACCAAGGCCCTTCCGGTCGCGCTCGCGTCGCTGCTCGAGGGCGAGACCGACGCGCTCGCCAACCTCTCCAACGCCGCGTCGCTCATTTTCGCCAGCTTGAACCGCATCAACTGGGCCGGCTTCTATCTGCTCCGCGGCGACACGCTCGTGCTCGGGCCCTTCCAGGGAAAGCCCGCCTGCGTGCGGATTCCGATGGGCAAGGGCGTCTGCGGCGCGGCCGCCGCGCGCCGCCAGACACTCGTGGTCCCCGACGTGAACGCCTTTCCGGACCACATCGCGTGCGACGCGGCGTCGCGCTCGGAGATCGTCGTGCCGATCCTCGACGGGGATGTGCTGCGCGGCGTGCTCGACGTGGATTCACCGGAGAAGGGCCGCTTCGGAGACGCCGAGCAGGCGGTCCTGGAGGAGTGCGTGCGCGGGCTGGTCCCCCGGGTGGATTGGGGAAAGCTCTAGGCCCTACTGAAGCGACAGCCTTCCGCCGAATCCCTCCTCGTATCCGTGGAAGTGGTCCAACGCCGGCTCGGGATATTTCCAGCAGTAGTACCCGGCGCCCGAGTCGAAGTCCACGAGCCAGAGTCCCTTGATCTCGAGTCCCAGCGCGTGGATCTCACGCACCCATTCGCCCACGATGGACTCGCGCTCGCTCTCGTGCTCCTCGGTGAGCTGGCCGTAGCGCATGACCGCCTCCGACGTCAGCTCCCGGACCCGCGGGAGCAGCGCGCGCGCCTCATCCAGCTTGAACGTGCGCCGGGCGGGCTCCTCGGGGACACTCCCCTCCCCGCCGGACCGGCTCTTGAGACCCTCGATCAGCCGGAGCATCGTCTCGGCGTCCTCCCCCTCCGCGGTCCCCACGTATTCCTCAAGGACCTCCAGGGCGTCGGGGGTCTTTCCGCACTTGAACAGCAACAGTCCCCGTTCCCGCTGAAGCGTCCGATTGTTCGGCTCCATCGCCTCGGAGAAGTCCAGCGATGCCAGCGCCTCGTTCCACTTGTTTCGCCTTTCGTAGGACCGGCGCAGGTTGCTCAAGACGCGAGCCAGGATCGCCCGCGGCGGATCCGGCCGGAGCAGCTCGGGGCCCAGGGCCACGGGCGAGCCGAAAATCGCGGAGAGCCGCCGCGCGAGGCCTTGGGTCTCGTAGAGCGCGCCGCCGTCGAAGGGATCCAGGAACATGCCTTCGGGCAGGTCCGGGCCGCCGACGACGAAGTGGCCGGGCAGGCCCACGCCGGTCAATCGCAGGCCGGCCAAGCGCGCCACCTCCATGGTCACGATCGCCAGCGTGATGGGCATGCCGCGGCGCCGGGCCAGAACCTGGGCCACCGAGGAGTTGGCCGGCAGGTCGTAGGACTCCTCGTCCCCCCGAAAATCCTCCTCCGTGAACAGAACGCGGCGCAGCGCCGCCAGGAGCGCCTCGCCCCGGTCACCGGCCTCGGCCACGCGGGCGGCGATCGCGGCCGTCGCCCGGCGGGCCTCGTCGAGGTCCTCCGCAGGCTCGACCAGCGAGGAGATCAGCAGCGCGCCTTCGAAGAGGTCGGGCTCGCGCCGCTGGCCCAGCTCGCGGAATCGCCGCAACAGATCCGACGGATCCGCCACGCTCACTCCCGGCGCGCGATCGCGACGCCGTCCCGCAGGGGCACGATGACGGTCCGGAATTCCTGAAGCGAAAACAGCGTCTGGTTGAACACGCGGATGCCTTCGGTCGCCGCATCGCGGAGCCGGCCGTCGACGACTTTCCCGGACCACAGCACGTTGTCGGCCAGGAGGTAGCCGCCTCGGCGCACGCGGGGCGCGGCCGCCTGGAGGGCCTGGGGATAGCCTTCCTTGTCCACGTCGATGAAGATCACGTCGAAGTAGCCGATCGTGGCTTCCAGCGAGGCGACCGCGTCGCCGACGCGGAGGGTCACGCGATCCAGCATGTCCATCCGCTCGAGGTACCCGTGGGCGCGGTCGGCGTTGCCCTGGTCCCCGTCGGTGTAAAAGACCTGCCCGCCGCGGCCCACCGCCTGGGCGAAGAACGCCGTCGAGTATCCGATCGCGCTGCCCATCTCGAACACGCGATCCGCTCCGATGGATCGCGCCAGGATCTGCAGCAGGGTGCCCACGGCCGGCCCGACGATGGGGACGTCGTGCTCCGCCGCGAACGCCTCCATCTCGGCCAGCACCGGATCCCGCGCGGGCAGCAGGTCCCGGATGTACTGGTCCAGCTCGGGCTTCAAGAGGGGAACCACGCCGGAATTCTATCGCCTCCCGCTCCCCGCCCTCCCGTCCTCTCGCCCTCCCGTCTCCATATAATCCCGACCGTGACATCGGTGTCTCCGCGAATCGAGAAGCTGCTGGCCGAGTTTCCCGGCACGGAGCTCGACCGCCTGATCCAGACGCGGCGCGACTTCCACCGGCACCCGGAGCTCGCGTTCGAGGAGCGCCGGACCTCCGGAGTCATCGCCGGCCGTCTGCGCGAGCTGGAGCTGTCGCCGCGGACGGGGATCGCGCGCACGGGCGTGCTCGCGGACTCCGGCGCCGCGAAGACGCGACTGATGCTTCGCGCCGATATGGACGCGCTCCCCTTGCAGGAATCCAGCGGCGCGGACTACGCCTCGCAGGACCCCGGCCGGATGCATGCATGCGGACACGACGGGCACATGGCCATCTCGATGGCCGTCGCGCAGCGCCTGGTTCGCGACCCGCCGGCGGCCGCCGTCCGATTCCTCTACCAACCCGCCGAGGAGGGCCGCGGTGGCGCGCAGGCCTGCGCCGACGAGGGGGCGCTCGACGGCGTGGACGCGGCGTTCGGGCTTCACCTCTGGAACCTCCTGCCCGTGGGTCGGATCGGGCTCAACCGCGGAGCCCTGATGGCCGCGGTCGACAACTTCACGATCGACATCGAGGGACGGGGCGGGCACGGCGCATCGCCCCACGAGACCGCGGATCCGATCGTCGCGGCCGCGCGCGTGATCGAGTCGCTCCAGTCAGTCGTCGCGCGCGAGATCTCGCCGCTGGACTCCGCCGTCGTCACGATCGGAAGCGTTCACGGCGGGACGGCCTTCAACATCATCCCGAGCTCGGTCCAGATGACGGGAACCGCGCGCTCGTTCACGGAGGCCACGGGGCGCGCCCTGCCCGAAAAGATCCAGCGGATCGTCGCGGGCACCGCCGCGGCCTGCGGCGTCACGGCGCGGGTCCGATACGAGCGCACCAACGGCGCCACCGTCAACGATCCGAAGATGGCGCAGATCGTCATCGACGTCGCGACCCGGCTCCTGGGAGAGGAGAACGTCGACACCGAGGCGCGCACGCTGGGCGGAGAGGACATGTCGGTCTATCTGGACCGGGTGCCGGGCTGCTTCTTCTTCGTGGGCTGCGCGCCGGAGGGCGCCCTGCGCCCCCACCACTCGCCCGAGTTCGACTTCGACGAACGCGGGCTCGCGATCGGAACGCTGGTGATGGAAGCGGTGGCCCGTGAGGTTGCGAGAAGGCTGTAGTTGTCAGTTGTCGGATCCTCGGCTACTGGAACACGTTTCCGGTATCCGGCCCGTGCCACTTCTTGTGATTGATGTCGTAGCGAATCCCGAAGGATGTGAACGGGATCCGGAAGAGGTTCAGGGCCTTGTAGAGGATGCTCCCCCACCACGTCGTCTCCGGAACGCCCACGGCCGACAGGATCTCCGGCATGTTCAGGCCGACGTCGATGCCCACATTGCGTTGGCGGTCGGGCCGCTTGGGCTCGGTTCCGTAGGCCCGGGTGCTGTACGTCGCCGACACCAGGAGAAACCGCGCCGGGCCCGGGTTGAAACGCATGCGCTTGGCCAGTCCCGCCAGCTTCAGATCGCCGCTGTAGATCTCCTGGGAATAGTTCTCTCCCAGGCTGTCCTGGCAGCACGGATCGGGTGCGACGCCGTCCGAAACGAAACCGAATCGGAGGCCAACGAGATCGTTCAAGTCGTAGTAGGAGAGCGCCGCGCCGGTCACCGAGCCCATCGTGTCGGCGGCGATGTCCTCCCAGGCGTACCCGTACGGCGTGAAGCCGTCGCCGATCTCCTGGATGACGCCGGAGAGCACGGTCACGCCCAGGGAGAGCCCCAGCGACTGCTCGCGCGAGTGTCCCTGCTCCTGGTAGACCCAGGCCAGCTCGCGGGTCAAAAAGGCGCTCAGGATGAAGTGCGAGCACTTGTCAGCGCCGCCCGAATAGGTGTCCTTCCCAAAGAACTTCTCGCGCGTGAACTTGAACGGGGTGTAGTCGTCCTTCTGGACCCCCAGCGCCGCCCAGGCCGTGATCGCGACGAGCACGCCGGTCGTCACGAGCGTCGTGCCGCGCGTGAAGAGGCGGGGCGCCGTCGCCGGCGCCTCCGCGGCGGCGAGCTCCGCCGACAAGTCCCGCAGCGCCGCGGGATCGAAGGTCTCTTCGCGCGAGAACGCGGCGGGGAAAAGGTGCCGCAAGCCGTCCGCGCGATCCGTGGGAGCGCCCGCCGCGGGCGGGAAGAAGTGCGATGCCGGCACCGTCGACCGAAAGAGCGGAAACTCCGAGGCGAAGGAATCGTGCGGGACGCAGATCACGAGGAGGCACGGCAGCACCGCGCGGCGAAGGATCGTCTTCAGGATTCGAGCTCCATTGGTATCTGGATATTCGAAGAAAGTCGTCGCGACATTATGGCAAAGTCTCGCCGGCAGAAAAGAGCGCACCGACGGGCCGCGGACTTGGGACCATAATCCCGCCCGTGCTGCTGATCTCCCTCTCCCTGGCGATCTATCTGGCCGCCGTGCTCGCGATCGGCGTGGCATGGCGCGGGCGCGCCGGCAAAGACGAGGCGTCGTTCTACGTGGCCGACCGGTCGCTGAATACGTTCTGGGGCTTCACCGGCATGGCTTCGTTGACCACCGGCGGGTCGACGACGATCGCCCTGGCCGCTCTGGTCTACACGCACGGCGTCGTGGGTCTCTGGCTGGACCTGGCGGGGGCGCTGGGGCTGCTGGCGCTGGGCCTCTTCCTGGCGCGGAGGGTGCGGCGCGAGGCGGCGGTGACGCTGCCCGAGATCGTGGGCCGGTACTACGGACCGGCCGCCCGGCGCGCGGCCGCGATCCTGGTGCTGGTGTCCGAGATCGTCTGGTTCGCGCTCCTGACGGAAGCCACCCAGGTGGTCTTGACCGCCGCCCTCGGGATCTCGCCGCTGCCCGCGATCCTGCTCTCCACCGCCGTCTTCGTCTCCTACACGGCGATGGGGGGGCAATTCGCGGTGGTGCGGACGGACCTCGTGCAATACGGACTGATGCTCGTCGGCATCCCGGGCATCGCGCTTTTCGCGGCGCTCTCCGGAGCGCACGGATTGGGAGACCTCCCTCCGGAGGTGTGGAGATTCCCGACCGCTCCGAGCTTCTCGGGCCGCGACGTCCTGGCGATGCTGGTGCTCGTCGGGTTGCCCCATCTGGTGGGAAGCGACGTCTATCTCAAGCTCCTGTCCTGTCGGGACGCGGACACCGCGCGGCGCTCGACGCTGTTGGCGGCGGGGTCCAAAGTGCTCTTTGGCCTGTCGGTCGCGGCAATCGCCCTGGCCGCGCGCAAGGCGCTGCCTCCCGTCGCGGCCGTCAACGCCCTGCCAGCGGCCGTTCTGGGATTCGCCCCGCCGGCCCTTTCCGCCCTGGTGCTGGTCGCGCTGGTCGCGACGATGCAGACCTCCGCCGACGTCGTCCTGCTCTCGGCCACGGCCGTGACCGCGCGAGACCTCCTGCCGCCGATCCTGGGGAGGCC
>JBDTXY010000093.1:0-9186 GCA_040005945.1 Acidobacteriota bacterium | reverse complement strand
GACATGCGACGCATTCATTGGCTGACGGACTTCGTCGACGACGTGCGCTACGCGGTCCGGAGCCTGCGCCGCGCGCCCGGACTCGCCGCGGTCGTGGTGATCACGCTCGCGCTGGGGATCGGGATGACCGCGACGCCTCTCAGCATGCTCGACGCGCTGATCTTCCGGCCGTACCCCGTGCCGCGGCCCGGCGGCGTGGTCAGTCTGGTGAGCACGTCGCACGACAACAGCTACGACCGCTTCTCGTATCGGGAATATCTGGACATCCGCGGCAAGACGAAGAGCTACGACGGCGTGATCGCGGGTGGAGAGGTCCAGGCCGTCGGCTTCCGCGCCCAGCCCGGAGAGATGCCGCGCGTCAAGGGCGGAATGCTGGTGTCCGGCAACTACTTTCGGGTGCTCGGTGTCGAGCCGCAGCTCGGACGTGGTTTTCGCGAGGACGAGGACGCGGTGCCCGGCCGCGATGCCGTGGTGGTGCTCGGACCGGACTTCTGGAAGCACGAATTCGGAGCCGACCCTTCGGTCGTCGGCCGGAAGATTCGCCTGAACGGCACGGACTTCACGGTGATCGGCGTCGCCCCGGAGACGTTCCCGGGGATGTGGATCTTCATCCGCCCCGACTTCTACATGCCCCTCGCGATGGCGCGGCTGTTCTCGACCAACCCGCAGAAGAATTTTCTCGAGGACCGCGACGATCGCGAGCTGCTGGTGAAGGCACGCCTGAAACCGGGCACGACGCTGCGGCAGGCGCGGAGCGAGCTCGCGGTTCTCGCGCAAGGCTTCGAGCGCGAGTATCCGAAGCTCAATCGCGACCGCGGCGCGGCGGTCCGCACCCAGTTCGAGATGCGGACGCAGGACAACGACATCAACTGGAAGTTCAGCGTGATCTTCACGATCCTCGCGCTGGCCGTGCTGCTGGTGGCGTGCACAAACGTGGCGGGCCTTCTCCTGAGCCGCGCCCGCACGCGAACACGCGAGATCGCCGTGCGGCTGGCGCTGGGCGCGGGGCGCTTCCGGCTGATCCGCCTGCTCCTGACCGAGAGCCTGATCCTCGCGTGTGTCGGCGGCCTGGGCGGGATCGCCGTCGGGTACCTCGGCATCGGGCTCATGGGCAAGTTCAGCATCCCGAGCGAGCTGCCGCTCAAGGTTCCGTTCCGGATGGACACGCGGATGCTGCTGGCGAGCCTCACGTTGTCGGTCGTGAGCGCGCTCCTCTGCGGGCTGGCGCCGGCGCTGCAGAGCACGCGCGCGGACCTGGTGAACGGGCTCAAGTCTTCCGACGCCGACGTGCCCGGCCGCGGACGGCGGCGGCTCTGGGGGCGCAGCGCGCTCGTCGTCGCGCAGGTCTCGATGTCCCTGATGCTGCTCACCGCCTCGTTCCTGATGTACCGGGGCTTCCAGAACGGGCTGGCCGAGGGAACGGGATTCGCGAAGGACCACCTGCTGATGACGCGATTCGATCCTCGCCTGGTGCAGTACGACGCGGCGCAGACGCAGCAGTTCTACAGGCTTCTGGCCGCCCGTGCGCGCGAGATCCCCGGGGTTCAAAGCGCGGCCCTCATGCAGAATCCCCCGCTCGGCCTGGACGCGTTCGACGGCGTCGCCTTCGTGCCGGACGGTTTTCCGATGCCGCGCGATCGCGAGCACTTTACGTCGGCGATGGACACCGTGGACGAGGGATATTTCCAGACGATGGACATCCCGATCCTGCGCGGCCGCGGTTTCCGAGCCTCCGACACGGCGGAGGCGCCGCCCGTCGCCGTCGTAAACGAGCAGTTCGCCAGACACTATTGGCCCGGCGTCGAGGTCGTGGGCAAACGCATCCGGCTCGAGCGGCGTGACGGCACGCCGGTCGAGATCATCGGAATCGCGCAGACGATCAAGTATCACCAGACGGGCGAACGGCCGATGGATTTCGTGTACCTGCCGCTGGCACAGCATCCCGAGGCGCGAATGGTCCTGATGCTGCGGTCGAGCGGCGATCCGCTGGAACTGGTCGCCTCGGTGAAGAACTCCGTCCGGACGCTCAACCCGAACCTGCCGATGCTGGAGACGAGGACCTACGAGGATTTGTACCGGTACCACGCCGTGGAGGGGCCGCGAGTGGCGACGCTGATGGTGGGCACCCTGGGCGCGGTAGGCCTCGTGCTCGCCATCGCCGGCCTGTACGGGCTGGTGGCATACAACGTGAGCCGCAGAACCCGCGAGATCGGCATTCGCATGGCCCTGGGCGCAAAGCCCTCCGACGTGCTGCGCCTGATGATGGGCAAGGGCCTCGTGCTCGTCGGAATCGGAACGGCGATCGGTCTGGCGATGGGATTCGCCGTCGAGCGGATGATGAACTCCATGCTGTTCAACGCCGGCGGCATCGACGTCGCCGCCTATGTACTCGTCGTGCCGGCCATGGCTCTGGTGACCATGCTGGCGGCCTACGTGCCCGCGCGAAAAGCATCCCGGATCGCGCCCACCGTGGCGCTGCGATACGAGTAGCGCCGCGCCGAGCCTGCGTCCGCCGGAGAAGTAGGATGGATCCTTCGCCGCGTCCGCCGCTGCGGGCGCAGAAGGAGGAGAAGGTGAGAAATCGAGACTGGCGGCGTGCCCTTCTTCCGGGAATCGGACTGACCGCTTCGCTCTTCCTGTCCGGGGACGCCGGCGGTGAGGATCTCTGTGCCGCGCTCGGCATGGGCAGCAACACCGGAGCCATCCACACGGCGTTGGCCTCCGCGTTGAAGAAAGTGGCTCCCGACAAGGCGGGCAACGGGGGGCTTGGCAACCAGATGTGGGCGACGGTCGTCGACCAGGACGGAAAAGTTTGCGCGGTTGCGTTCAGCGGATCGACGCGGATCAGCCAGTGGCCGGGCAGCCGCGTCATCTCGGCGCAAAAGGCCAACACGGCCGCCTCGTTCAACCTCCCGGCGGGCGCAGGCGGGACGGTCGATGCGCTGTCGACGGCGAATCTCTGGACTCAGACGCAGCCGGGCGGAAGCCTCTTCGGGCTGCAGTTCAGCAACCCGGTCGACCCCGCCGTGGCCTACGGCAATCGCGGACCGGGGGGCGGCGACGCCACGAAATATGGAACTTCGCAGGATCCCCTGGTGGGCCAGTTCGTCGGAGGTGTGAACGTCTTCGGCGGCGGGCTGGGCTTGTACGACGCCGCGGGCAAGAAGGTCGGCGCGGTCGGCGTGAGCGGCGACACCTCCTGCGCCGACCACAACATCGCCTGGAAGCTGCGTCACACCGTCGGCCTGGATAAGCTGACGACCGGCAAGGTCCGAGGCTTGAGCCCGCCGCCGCGCCAGGACAACATCATTTACGACGTCGATTCCGCCGACAAGCATCACGCCGTCAACAGCAGCAAGAGCGGGTTCGGACATCCGATGTGCGGTTTCAAGGAAGAGAGCGCGGAGCTGCCTCCGACGCAATGAGGAGCGGCGCGCTACGCCGAGCGAGACGCCGCGGGACTCGTCACGGGTTCAGCATCGCTTCCCAGATGTCGGAGTCCGAGAGCGACTGCTGAACGTAGATCGACCGGCCGTCCGGGGCCAGAGCGAAGTGCAGAAGGTTCGAGTCGTTGGCCGGCGGGAGCACGATCCGAGTCTCCTTCGTCTGCGAATCGATCAGCCAGAGGGCCGAGTGATCGACGAAGAGCAGGCGGCGGCCATCCGGAAGAAAGCGAGGCAAGTTGCCGGAGTCGTTCAGACGCCGGTACTGATGCGACGCCAGGTCGTAGAGAACGACTCCCGTGCCCAAGACCGCGGCGGAGCGCGAGCCCGCAAGCGTTTTTCCGTCGGGCGACCAGTCGCGCACGTTGAACCAGTGCCCGTCGCCCAGCAGAGGGAGTGGCTCTGCGGCTCCGTACGCTCCCGCTCCGTCGAGCCGGCGGACGTAGCTGTTGGCGCCGTCTCCGGCCGCGAACTGCGTGCCGTCGGGCGAAAAGACCGGCCACCACGTGGCCTTTGCGGAATTGCGGGTGATCTGTGTCAAGCCGCTGCCGTCCGGGTGGATCGACCACGTTTCGTACCCGCCGCCTCGATCCGACATGAAGAAGATTTGCTTTCCATCGCGCGACCAGGCCACGTTCCGATCGCGATAGGGATCGTCGGTGAGCTGCCGCAAACCCGTTCCATCCGAATGCATGACGAAGAGATCCTGCCGGCTCCCGCCGCTGGCGAACGCGATCCAGGCCCCATCCGGCGAGACCTCGAAGAGCAACAGTGGAAGCGAGCTGCGGAAGATGTCGACGGGCGGTCCCGCGATTTTCCCCGCGACCGGGTCGAACGGGACGCGCTGAATCCCGGGAAGGTCGGTCAGTGCCTCATAGACGATGTGGCGGCCATCGCGAGAGGCGCTCAATGGGCCGGACCATCCCGCGGGCACCGTCGCCGATTCGGGTAAGCCCAGAGTCTTGCCCGAAGCCTCGTCGATTCGAACGCGCCATAGGTTCATGCTGCCGCCGCGGTCGCTGGCGAAATAGAGGAAGCGGCCGTCGGCCGACCAAAAGGGATTCCAATCCGTCGGCGGATCGTGGGTCACCGCAACCGGAGCCGGCCTCGACTCCTTGGCGGAGATCGTGAAGACGTCCCGCTGTCCGGTGTTTCCCACAAGCCCCCAGTAGGCGATGCGCTGGCCATGCGGAGACCAGCTTGGCTGGACCCCGTCCTGATCCAGGACCTTGCGCTTCTGTCCGTTTGCGACCTCGATCACCCAGAGGCTGCTCAAGCCGGTGCGCGAGTAGGGGTCGAAGAAGAATTCCTGTGAGACGACGATCTCCTTCTCGTCGGGAGACCACGCCGGGAAGTAACCGAAGTCGGTCAGGCGGCGGACGCTCTCACCGGTCGCGCCCATTACGAAGATCCCGCCGCCGCCGCATTCCGAGCGGAACGCGATCCGATCTCCAGTCGGAGAGAAGGCGGGCTCTGCGTCGTCCTTGTCGCAGTCCTTGGTCAGGTTGATCGGGTTGTGCCCGCCCACGCGCTGAAGATAGATGTCGGTGTTGCCGGCAGGGCCGGCCTCGTAGACCACCGTCGACGCGTCCGGAGAGAGGCTCGGAAAGGACTCGACGCCGGGTTGGATCGTGAGCTTCTGGACGCCGCCGACGATCGCCCCGCTCGTGCGCCGGCTCGAGAGCGTCTGGCGACCCACGACGAACGCGGCGACCCCGACCGGAAGCGCGAGCCACGGCAGCAGGCGCTTGAACCGGGTGCTCCACGGCAACCCGCCCGACCGGGCGCCCGCCGCTCCCACAAGAGATGTTCCCGAGATCGCCTCCAGGTCGAAGGCGATGTCGCTGGCCGAGTGGAAGCGGGCCTCGGGACTCTTCTCCAGACAATGCCGCACGATCCGGTCGAGCGACTCCGGAACGCGCCGGTTCGTCTCCGAGAGCTCCGGCGGGTCCCGGGTCAGGATCGCGCTGATCGTGTCGGCGGCCGTCTCGCCGTGGAACGCGCGCCGGCCGGACAGCATCTCGTAGAGGATGGCGCCGAAGGAGAAGATGTCCGAGCGCGCGTCGGCGCCCTTGCCGCGCACCTGCTCGGGAGCCATGTATCCGAGTGTCCCCAGCACGACGCCTGGTTCGGTACCTGGCGTGACCGTCGGCAGGTTAGTCTGGCTCGCGCCCGCTCCCTCGGGCTGCGTCAGCTTCGCCAAGCCGAAGTCGAGGATCTTCACGCGGCCGTCGAAGGTCACGAAGATGTTCTCGGGCTTCAGGTCCCGATGCGCGATCCCCTTCTCATGCGCCGCCGCGAGCCCTTGCGCGATCTGCAGCGCGTGGCCGATCGCGCGCCGCGGCGTGAATGCGCCGCCGGACAGACGCATTCGCAGGGTCTCCCCTTCCAGCAGCTCCGAGACGATGTAGGGCGCGCCGGCCTCGGTTCCGATGTCGTAGATCGACAGGATGTTGGGGTGATTGAGCGCGCTCGCGGCCTCGGCCTCGGACTCGAATCGGCGGAGCCGTTCCGGATCCGCGGACATCGAAGCGGGCAGGACCTTGACCGCCACGTCGCGCTTCAACCGCGTGTCCCGCGCGCGGTACACCTCTCCCATCCCGCCGGCGCCGAGGAGCGCGACGATCTCGTAGGGGCCGAGCTTGGTTCCCGCTGCCAGGCTCATCGGGGCCGTCCCTGATTCTCAAGCGTCATGAGCCACAACGACGAGCCGCCGTTGCCGCGGCAGTAATAGAGATACCGCCCATCGGGTGAGATCGTCGGCTCCTCGAGGAAGAGCCCGGCGTCGGGAAAGTGCGTGACCTGCTCGAGCGGCCCGCCCTCCGCCTTGACGCGATAGATGTTGCGGTGGCTCGGCTGGACGTAGATCCACTTCCCGTCGGGCGAGTAGAACGGATGCCGCATCCGTTCGTAGCCGGTCGTCAGCTGCTGCATCGGGCCGCCGGCGGTCGGCATGCGAAAGAGCTGGAGCGCGCCGTCCTTCGCCCCCGTGACCGCGATCCACTTTCCGTCGGGCGAGTAGAGCGCGTCGAACTTGTCGCCGGGCGAGTCGGTGACCTGGGTCGACTTGCGGGTTTCGAAATCGAAGGCGAACGCCTGCTGAACGCCTCCCGTCCGGTCCACGTAGAGGAGCCTCTTTCCGTCCGGAGACGGGTTGATGGTCCAGGCGCCCTGCGCCGTCCGTGAGAAGAGCTGGTCGGCGCGGCTGCCGTCCAGCGCCACGATCCAGTTCGAGCTGCTCGTGCCGGCGCCGGAGCGGCTGAGGAGGAGTTGCCGTCCGTCGGGCATCCAGACGGGACTGACCTGCGCGACGTCCTCTCCCGGCAATTGCAGCCTCTCCCGGCGGCGGCTCTGGACGTCGAGAATCGCGACGTCCATGTGTCCGAGCTTGTCGCTCACAAGGGCAACGCGCCGGCCGTCGGGCGAGACGCTCGGATAACTGTCCGTCACGTTGCCGCTCGTGAGCGGCTCTTCGGGCCCCGCGGGCGAGCCGCCGCCTGGAGCCAGAGGCAGCCGGGTCAGGTTGCGCGAAGCCTCGAGCTCCGGCACGGCAATTCGAAGTCCGTCGTGAGCGATCGCCAGCTCCATCATGTCCGACGTCACCAGGCTGATGGTCACCGGAGTCCTCCCGGCGGCTTCTCCACCTGCCGACAGCTCGATGAACTGGATCCGGTTCCCGCCATGCAGGTTGCGATGGATGAAGTAGACGCGGCCCGAGGAGGAGTCCCAGGCGTGGCCGAACCCCTCGGCCAGGACGGTGCCGGGCTTGCCGCCCGAGGCCGGCATCAGCAGGATGCCCTCCGGCTGGATCTCCACGCTGATCCAGCTCCCGTTCGGCGAACACGCGATGCGGCTGATCTCCCAGGTCGATGTCGCGCTCGACAGAATCGTTTGCGGCGAGCCGCCTCCGGATGGCACCTCCAGGATGGAGCGCCGGTTCTCCGGGCCGCTGACATAGAGAATCCCCTTGCCATCCGGGCGCCACGCGGGGAAATTCGCGTCCGATGCCAACCGCCGTGCCGCGCCGCCCAGGGCCGGCTCGACCCAGAGATCGCCTCCGTACGTGCGCACGTTGCGGCCGTAGGTTCCGCCGATCTTGATGAGTCCGGTCCTCGACGAGCGAGTGGACACGAACGCGATCGTATTGCCGTCGGGAGAAAACGCCGGCTGCACGTCCTGGGCATCGTCCTTCGTCGTGTTGACGTCCTCTCCCCCTTCGCCCCGCCGCACGTAGATCTCGAAGTTGCCGCTGCGGTTGTTTGCGAAGGCGAGGAGGGCGCCGTCCGCCGACCAGGTCGGCCACTCGGAGGCCGCTCCGTCCCGAGTCAGGCGCGCGAGCTTCGTGACGACGGGTGCCTGGGATTCCGCCCGATGCGGAGCGAGGCGCCACGTCAGAAGGGCGGCGAGGCCGGCCGCAAGAAGCGCCACCGCCGCGAGAGCCCATGGCCGCGCGCCGCGCGCTGTCGGGTTGCTCGTTTCCGGCATCGTGACGGCCGGCTCCTCCGCAGCCGTGTCGATCTCGAGCCTCGCGTCGGCAATGTCGTGGAGCCGCCGCTTCGACTCGCGTTCGAGGCAGCGCTTCAGGAGTCGCCGGACGGAAACCGGCGTCGCCGCGGGAAGCGCCATCCAGTTCGGTTCGGTCTTCAGGATCGCCGCCAGCGTGTCGGAGACCGTCTCTCCCTCGAACACCTTGCGCCCCGTCAGCATTTCGTAGAGAACCGCTCCGAAGGCCCAGATATCCGTCCGCTTGTCGACGGGCTTGCCGCGTGCCTGTTCGGGCGACATGTACGCCGCCGTCCCGATCACCACACCCGCCTGCGTGGCCGCGGCCGTGAGCGTCGGCGAGTGAGAAACTTCCGGAGACGAACTATCTTTTGTAAAGGCCTTGGCCAGTCCGAAATCGAGCACCTTGACCTTGCCCTCCGGAGTCAATTTCACATTCGCGGGCTTCAGGTCCCGGTGCACGATCCCCTTCTCGTGCGCGGCCTCCAGCGCGTCCGCGATCTGGCGCGCGATCGCGAGGGCCTCGTCGATGGGAATCGGGCCGGCGGCGATTCGGTCCGCCAGCGTCTCGCCTTCGACGAGCTCCAGGACGAGCGCTTCCACGTTGCCGGATTTCTCGAGGCCGTAGATTGCCGCGATGTGCGGATGGTTCAGCGACGCTAAGACCTGCGCCTCCCTCTGAAACCGCGCCAGGCGTTCGGGGTCGGCGGCGAAGAGCTCGGGCAGAACCTTGATCGCCACCTCGCGGTTGAGCTTGCCGTCCCGAGCGCGGTAGACCTCCCCCATTCCGCCTGCGCCCAGAGGCGACAGGATCTCGTAGGGTCCGAGCTTCGTTCCGGCTGCGAGCGCCAAGTTGCCGAAGCCTACCGTGTTCCGCATCTCACTGAAATCAATCGCTCTTCGGGGTGGGTGGGCCAATTTGAGCCACCGGGGCACGCTGGTTGCAACAGAGGACCCCGATGGCCATGCGAATCGTGCGTTTCGGCGAGCGCGCCCTGATCGGAGTGGGCCTTGCACTCTGCCTGGCATGGACGGGCGCCCGTCTACACGGCGAGATCGGCCGGAGGGCCAGCCTCCGGGAATTCGAGCAGGCTCGCTCGGGCGCTGCCACGAAGGCGCCGCCTGCCCGAGTGGTCGACGACAGCCTCTGGTCCAAAAAACGTGTGCTCGCATACCGGGAATCGCTCCGGAAGGAGTTCCCCGCTCCTCTCGCGGTGCTGCGAATTCCCAAGGCAAAAGT
>JBDTXY010000092.1:0-9219 GCA_040005945.1 Acidobacteriota bacterium | reverse complement strand
CCCAGCCGGTCCGCGAGCGACTCGCCCTCGAGAAACTCCATGACGAGGTACTCGGTCTCGCCCTCGCGCCCGACGTCGTAGAGCGCGCAAATGTGGGGATGCGAGAACTGGGAGATGGTCCTGGCCTCGCGCTCGAAGCGCTGTCGGATCTCTTCGCTCGCCGAGAGATGCGACGAGAGCACCTTGACCGCCACGTCGCGGCCCAGGCGCGTGTCCTTGGCGCGATAGACCTCGCCCATCCCGCCCGCGCCGATCGGGGCGAGGATCTCGTAAGGACCCAAGCGGGCTCCGGCTGCCAGTGTCATGGCACGGATGCTCCCGGGCGGGACAGTTCGTCCCGGTAGACGACCCCGCCTTTCATCACGAAGCGGACGCGCTCCATCTCCGTGATGTCTTTCAGGGGGTCGCCGGCCACGGCCACGAGGTCCGCGAGCTTGCCCTTTTCCACCGAGCCCACGCGATCCGACCAGCCCATGATCTCGGCGTTCAAACTGGTCGCCGAAACGATCGCTGCAATGGGCGACTCGCCGAGGCCTACGCGGATCGTCATTTCGTGCGCGTTCTTGCCGTGCGGAATGACCCCCGCATCCGTCGCGAACCCGATGGGAATCCCGGCGGACAGGGCCCGCCGGAAGGCGCCGAACATGATTTCGCGGATCTGCCGCGCGCGGGCGACCTCGGACTCCGGAACGTGCGCGCCTTCTCCCCCCAGGATCGCGTCGCTGACGTAGAGCGTCGGGACGTAGAAGGTCCGGCGCCCGCTTCGCCGGAGCATCGCCACCGCTTCGTCGTCGAGGTAGGAGCCGTGGTCGACCGTTCGGACGCCGGCCCGGATCGCGGCCTTGATCCCTTCGGCCCCGTGCGCGTGCGAGGCGACCTGACGGCCCCAACGGTTGGCTTCGGTCACGGCCGCCTGGATCTCCACGTCGGAATACTGCTGCTGGCCGGGGGCGATGCCCTTGGAGAGGATGGCGCCAGTCACGAGAATCTTCACGAAGTCGGCGCCGTTCTTGAAGTTGGTGCGGACGGCCTTCGTGATCTCTTCCGGCCCGTCGGCGAGGTTGCGCACGATCGGCACGTCCAAATAGATCGAGAACTGCCGCGCGTCGCCGGCACCGCCAGTCGAGGAGATGTAGTTTCCCGATACAAAGAGACGCGGACCGGGAACCGCGCCCTGTTCGATGGCGTTGCGCAACGCGACGTCGACGTACGGCCACGTGGGCCCCATCTCCCGGCACGTCGTGAATCCCGCCATCAACGTGTCGCGGGCGTTCCTCGCGCCCCACAGCGCCGCCTCCGGGGGTGTGGTCGTCGTGAGCACATCCTCCCAATGGGTCCCGAAGCGGTCGGTCAGGTGCGTGTGCAGATCGATCAGGCCCGGCAGCAGCGTGGCGCTTCCCAGGTCGACGACCCGCGCGCCGCCGGGGATCGCGAGCGCCGTCGCGACCTCGAGGATGCGGTCCCCCTCGATGCGCACCATGGCCGGGCTCATCGGAGGACCCCCGCGGCCGTCGATCAGCCGCGCCGCCTCGACGACCGTGACCGGCGATTGGGAGAGGGCAAACGCGGCGCCGAGCAAGGCCAGGGCCCCGAGCGCCGGGACCGCTACAGAAGGCCCGAGGCGAAAGCCAGCGGTGAGGGTCCTCGCGCCTTGGTTCACCGAATTTTCCGGCTGCGCGTCCCAGCTGCAACAGTCATAGGGGTGTTGCGAGCAATCCTATCTCCTTTCGGTATCATGCCCGCCGTGCTCCCGGGAATGCGTGTCGCGATTTTTTTCCTCGCGGTCTTTGCGACGGTGGCGAAACACCCGCCGTCGCTGGAGGCGCGCCTGGCCGAGCGGATCCGCGCCTTCCACGGCACGATGGGGATCTACGCGAAGAACCTGGATACCGGCGAAACGATTGTCGTCAACGCCGACACGCGTTTTCCCACGGCGAGCCTCATCAAGGTCGCGGTGATGGCCGAGGTGTTCCGCCAGATCGACGCCGGGAAACTGCGCCTGGACCAAATCGTTCTTCTCAAGGAGGCGGACAAGGCGGGCGATGAGACCGTGCCGCTCAACATGCTGCACGACGGGACGGCGCTGACGGTTTCCGATCTGCTGCATTTCATGATCGCGTACAGCGACAACACCGCGACCAATCTCCTGGTCGGCTTGGTCGGCACGGCGAACGTGGACACATTCCTGGATTCGCAGGGCCTCAACCGGACCCGGCTCTACCGGGCTACGTTCCGCGACGGCCGCGCGGACGTGCTGCCGGAAGAGGAGAAGGAATTCGGCCTGGGCTCGACGACGCCTCGGGAGGCCGCGCGCCTCATGGAGCTGATTGCCGAAGGAAAGATCGTCAGCCGCGCCGCGTGCGACCAGATGATCGCGTTGCTCGCGCAGCAGCAGGACCGCGCGATGATTCCGCGCTCACTCCCGTTCGACCGCGAGGAGATCCTGGTCGCCAACAAGACGGGATGGGACGAGGAGAAGCAGCCGGACGCGAAGGGATTCAAGGGCGACGTGCGCAACGACGCGGCCTATGTGAAGGGCCCGAGGGCGCGCTACGTGATCGCCATCTGCGCGCGCGGGATCCGGGACAAGAGCGCGAGCGTCGATAGCGAGGCGCTGCGCGCGGGAGCCGAGCTGTCGCGGATGGTGTACGACGGGTTCCAGGAAGCGCGCCGGCGGCCCTAGCCGGCGTCGGACCCGGATCCGTAGCAGGCATGGAACAACGCGCGGCGATCGATGCGGCGAAACCGCGGGGTCTCCACGCCGTCGCCCCGAAAGATGCGGACCTCGCGGATCCGGGTCGTCACGACGCGATTGCCGAACTCCAGCCGGAGGCCGCAGGCAGCCACGATGTCCTGCTTGATCGCGGTGCCGCCCCACGTGCAACCCGCGATCGACGTGCGCACGGGAGAGATTCCCTGCGTGTCGAACCACCCGCCCGAGATCGAATAGGTCGCGTCCTCGAGCACGCAGATCGAATAGATCGAGTTCTCGGTCGCGACCAGGAGCTGATCGCCGCGGCGCAAGTCCGCTTTCCGCACGTGTTCGATGAACCCGACCTGCTCGACCATCGCGTTCACCGTCCGGCCACAGGCGATCACGGTCTGCGTTCGCCCTCCTGATGCGATTTTATCCCCGAGTGTGACGCGACTCTACGAAAACTCGGACGTCGTGGCCCTGGACAAGCCCGCGGGCGTGTCCATGGCGACGTCGACCCGTCCCGGCAAATCCGGGGAGGACGCCGTCATCCGCCTCCTGGCGGCCTGCGGGGAGGAGCCGGACCCCGCCCTGCGGCTGGTGCACCGGTTGGACGTCGGCACGTCCGGCGTCGTGCTCCTCGCCAGGACGGAGGCGGCGCACCGGGCACTCTCGCAGGCGTTTCAAACCGGAGGCGCGCACAAGACCTACCGGGCGCTGGTCTGGGGGCATCCCCGGCCGGCGGAGGGGCTCTACGAAGACCCGCTCGGCCGGGATCCGGAGGACGGCCGCAAGATGCGAGTCTCGCCGGACGGAAAGCCCGCGGCGTCGCGGTATCGCACGCTGGCGCGCTTCGCGTCGATCGCCGAGCTCGAGCTCTCCCCCGAGACGGGGCGCACGCACCAGATTCGGGTGCACGTCACGGCGCATGGACACCCGATCGTGGGCGACGATCTCTACGGGGGCGCCACGCGGTGGCACGGCGTGCGCGATGCCTCCCGGCGCCGCGCCCTGGCGGCAGTGAAACGGCCGCTTCTCCACGCGGCGCGGATCGCGGTGCCGGAGCTTTCGATCGACGTGTCGGCGCCGCTGCCGGAGGACTATCGGCGTCTGCGCGACGTTTTGGAAGCCCGGGAGTTCACGACCCCAGGAACGCTCCCATGAACCGGTAGAAGCTCCAGACGTCGACCTTGGAAGACATCTCGAAGGGCGCGTGCATCGACAGGAGCGGAACGCCCATGTCGATGACTTCCCTCTCCTGCGCGGAGAGGTAACCCCCGATCGTGCCGCCCGAGTAGCCGTCCACCTTGGGCGTCTGCGTCTGCCACGCGATCCCGTTCTTCTCCAGGAGGCCGCGGATCCGCGCGATGTACTCCGAGTTCGCGTCGAAGCCCGCGCCGTAGCGCTTGATCGTCGCGCCGTAGCCCAGACGCGCGGCGCCGGAGGGCTCGCTGGTCTGCGGAAACACCGGATTGATGCCGTCGTTGGTGTCCGCCGAGACCACCTCCGAGTTTCGCAACGCCTCCCGCAGGTCCAGGTCCGTGTAGGCCTTTCCCCGCTGGGCCGAGACCATGCGCGCAAAGGCCGTGTTCAGCAACTGGGAGGCAGCGCCCGTGTTGTTGACCGAGCCGACCTCCTCGAAATTCGAGAGGTACGCGATCGCGGTATGACGCGGCGTCCCCTTCAGATCGAGCATCGCCCGCACCGCGCAGTACGAGGAGAGCCGGTCGTCCTGTCCGTACGCGCCCACGAGCCCGCGGTCGATGCCAACGTCCGCCGGATCGGAGGCGGGCACCAGTTGAAGCTCGGCGCTGACGAAATCCTCTTCGCGGATGCCGAGCGTGGAGGTGAGCGCCGCGAGAACTTGAGCCGTTACCGAGCCTTCCGCGCCGATACTGCCCGCGACCGGATCGAGCTCTTCCCCGGCGAAGACCTCCTGGTATTTGCGGTCGTGCAGGCTCTTGTCGGAGTGGGGCGCGTTGTCCGGGATCACGAACACGGGATCGCCCTCCTTCAACCCGATCGCAACGTCCACCCGTTTGCCCGCCACGGTGTCGACGCGGCCGATCAGAGCCAGGGGGCGGTTGGCCCACTGGTATTTCTTGATGCCTCCGTAATAGATGGTCTTGAACAGCGTGAAGCCGCTGGCGGCGTAGATCGGCCGGGCCTTCAGATCGATGTGCGGGCTGTCGTGGTGGGTTCCGATGACGCGCGATCCCGAGACGATGGGCTCGGAACCGACGGCCACGAGGATCACCGCGCGGTCGTGCGCGACGATCGCCAGCCGCGCTCCGGCCTTGACCTGGGCGGCATCCGTGAATTCCGAAAAGCCCGCGGCCTTGGCCAAACGCATGACTTCGCGGGTCGACGTCAGCGCGCTGCGGGCGACCTTGAGATAGGCCTTGTACTGCTCGGCGAACCGGAACACGTCGTCCTTCTGGCCGGCCGCGAGCTGATCCCAGGCGGACTTGCGGCCGTCCCACACGCTGCCCGACTTGGCGTCCTTGCCCTCCTTGGACTCCTTGGGCTCCTGGGACTCTTGCGCGGCCAGACCCGCCGCGCAAGCGAGCGCGATGGCCACGGCGAAGACGCGTTTCATGACTTTCCTCTCCGGCCTTCTATGGGGCCGTTTCGAATTTCGCCCCGGTCCAGGCCGCCATGCCGCCCACGACGTTGGTCACGTTGCGGAACCCCAAGCCTTCCAGCACGCTGGTCGCGATCGAGGACCGATACCCCCCCGCACAGATCGCCGCGATGGGCCGCGCGCGATCCAGCGAGGCCGCGAGCTCGGAGAGCCGGTGGAGCGGCATCGACAGAGCCTGCGGGACGTGCCCGGATTGCCACTCGCCGGGCCGGCGCACGTCGACGAGCTGGAGCGCGGGATCCTCGGCCAGCCGCTCGCGCAGCTCGGCGACGTCGATCTGCTCGGTCTGAGCCAGCGGCAGGCCCGCGTCGTCCCACGCCCGAATGCCCCCGGAGAGGAAGCCCGCGACGTTCTCGAGGCCTACGCGGGCCAAGCGCATGCGAGTGTCGGCGACTCCCTGCTCGTCCTCCGCCACCAGAATCAAGGGCTTCTGCGGCGAAAGCAGCGCGCCCGCCCAGGACGCCAGTTGTCCCGACTGGCCGATCTGCATCGCGTCGGGCAGATGGCCGGCGCCGTACTCCGCGGCGGGGCGCGTGTCGAGCACCACCGCCCCGGCGCGCCGCAACGCCCCGACGTCGTCGGGTTGGAGCGCCGGCGGCGCCGGAAGCTCTTCGAGGCTTCCCGCGCCTTCGCGGTTCAGGCGCGCGTCCCGCGAGAAATACGCCGGCGCCTCGGGCAGATCCGTCGTCACCAACGTCACGAACTGCGCCCGGGACATGGGTTGCAGGGCGTAGTTGAAGCGCCGCTGCTGACCGATCGTGGAGCTGGTCTCACTGGAGATGTTCCGGCCGCAGAGCGACCCCGCGCCGTGGGCCGGATACACCGCGACGGAATCCGGCAGCGTCAAGAGCTTTCTGTGCAGCGAGTCGTAGAGCTGCTCCGCCAGCTCCTCGGCCCCGGCGGTCGCGCCGAGCAGGTCCGGACGGCCCACGTCTCCGATGAACAAGGTATCGCCGGTCAAGACCGCTTGCGGGGTCTTGCCCTTGTCGCGGTCGGAGACGACGATGGAGATGGACTCCAGCGTATGGCCCGGCGTTTCCAGGAAACGCAGTGTGACCGCTCCCATGGAAACCTCGTCTCCGTCGGAAACGGGCACGTGGTCGAACATCGCTCCGGCCCGGGCGCCGAAGTAGATGCGGGCGCCGGTGCGCTGCGCGAGCTCGCGGTGGCCCGAGACGAAGTCCGCGTGCAGGTGCGTCTCGATGATGTGGCGGATCGTCAGTCCCTGGGCGCGCGCCTCATCCAGATACACCTCGACGTCGCGGCGCGGGTCCACGACCGCGGCCTCGCCCTCCGAACCGATCATGTAGGACGCCTGCGCCAGACAGCCCAGGTAGAACTGGCGGAAGTACATCACTCCTCCGCGAAGAACCCGCTAAAGCAGCGCATTGTAATTCCGGTAGATCAGGAAGAGCGCCACCGCCACCACGAACCAGGCGAAGACCCGCCGCAGACCCCTGGGATGGAAGCGCCGCGAGAGCGCCGTGCCCGCCAGGGCTCCCGCGATCGCCAGCGCGGACACGAGTCCGGTCAGCGTCCAATCGGTGTCGCCGACCGTCAGATGCCCGATCAGGCCGGCCGCGCAGTTGACGGCAATGACGAAGAGCGAAGTCCCGATCGCGACCCGGATGGGGAGCCCGCCGAAGAGCACCAGAGCCGGCACGATCAGGAACCCGCCGCCCACGCCCAGAAACCCGGTCAGGAACCCCACGCCGAACCCGGCCAGGACCTCTCGCCAAAGGCTCGGCACGTGCGCCACCACGGTGTGCTCCGGGCGCTCCTTGCGAGTCAGCATCACGAGGCCGGCCACCAACATCACCCCGGCGAAGAGCAGGAGCAGCGCGGAGGGCGTGAGCGAGCGCGTCAGCTTCGAGCCGAGGTAGGCGCTGGCGATCCCGCTCGCGGCGAACACGGCCCCGGTCCGCCACGCGACCGCCCCGCGCCGGTCGTGGAGGAACGCGCCGACGAGCGCGGTGGAGCCCACGACGGCCAGCGACATGCCGACCGCGCGATGCGGCGGAACGCCCATCACGTAGACCAAAACCGGCACGGTGATGATCGAGCCGCCGCCGCCGATCAACCCCAGCGACAGGCCGATCCCCAGCGAGAGCGCGAGGCCGAGCGCCAGCGCCATCAGGCTTCGGGCGCAAGGGCGGCCTTCGCCCTCAGAAACTCTTCGGCCCCGGTCAGCCGCACGCCGAGGCGTTCCGCGAGCGGGCGCGCGTCGAACGGGGTGTCGCTCATGGCGACGACCCAGCTCATCGCCATGAGGTTGCCCGCCGCCGGGGACAACGGCTCGAGCAGGTCGGCCAGCACGCGATAGACCTTGGCCGGCGTCCGGATTGTCTTGAGCGGCCGGCCCACGACCCTCGCGAAGATCCCTACGACCTCGTCCCACGAGAGGACCTCGGGCCCGCCAAGGTCCGCCACCAGGTTGACGCCGTCTTCCGGCGCCGCCGCGGCGGCGGCCAGGATCGCGGCCGCGTCGTCGAGGGCGACGAAGGCGTGGCGCGCGGTCCCCTTGCCGGGCACCAGGACGATCCCGCGCCGCTCGACCGCGGTCCCGACCATCGCGAAAAACGCCTTGGAGAACCAGAAGGGCCGGCGCAGCGTCGCCGCCTTCGCGCCGCGCAGCGGTATGGAGCTGCCCATCAGGGCGAACCAGTCGTCCATGAACAGGGATCCGCGGAAGATGGAGTAGGACAGGCCGCTTCCCTGAATCCTCTCCTCGATGCGGCGCTTGAGCCGAAACGTCGTCACGCTCGCATCGTGCGGAGTCTTGCAGACGGACATGAAGACGATCCGCTTCACGCCTTCGGCCCGGCACGCGTCGATCAGATTCTCGTAGCCGGTGCCCTCGATCTCGTCGAAGCTGCCGACCCCTCGCGGGATGACCGCGTTGGCGGTGGCCACGACCGTGGCCATCCCCTGGCAGGCCGCGACCAGGCTCTCGACCTCGCGCAGATCGCCGAACGCGAGCTCGACGCCTTCGCCGGCAAAGAGCCTCGGCGCGCCGGCCCGCACGAGCGCGCGGACGCGGTGGCCGGCGGCGGCGAGACGGTCGACCACGGCCGTTCCCAGCTGGCCCGTGGCGCCGACAACGAGTACCGGGCCCATGTTTCTATCCCTCCTCGATCTCGACGGCGAAGTCGGGCGTCAGTCGCATTCGCAGGTGCACGACGCGGCAAGGCCACTTTTCTTTCGTGATGCGCGCCCTCACCCGGTTCCAGATCCAGACGGCCAGGTTCTCGGCCGTCGGGGGCGCGTCGGCGAATTCGGGCACGTCCCGGTTCAGGCTCTTGTGGTCCAGCGGCCGGTCCACTTCGTCGCGTAAAATCCGGTCCAGATCGGTCAAGTTGACGACCATGCCGGTCTCCGCGTCCGTCTCCCCGACCACGGAGACCTCGAGCTCGTAATTATGCCCGTATCCGTGCGGGCTCTCTTCGCCGTAGACGGACCGGTTCTTTTCGGGGGTCCAGCCGGCGCGCCAGAGGCTGCGGCCCGCATTGAAGTGAATCTTGCGCGAGAGACGGATCATTGGGGGGCGACGATACTACCGGCTTTCGGCGGGGAGAGGGGCGGAGGCTCCGAAGGAAGGGGGCTGCGGGCCCGCGCTGATCTAGAATCCTCGGGCCTTTGGGACTTACAGACGCATGAACCTCTACACGACACCGGACGAGCTTCAACGCGCCCTCGCGCCGGCGTTGCGGCGGGCCCCCTCCGGCCTGGGCGTCTCGGTCGTCGACCCGGGGAGCTTTCGCGAAGAGACGATCGACAGCCTGGTCTGGACCGCGGTGTTCGCGCCCGCCGAGGCGCGCGAGGCGGCGCGCCGAGCGATCCGCGAAGCCGCGGAGGCGCTGGGCATCCTGCCGGCCTCGAT
>JBDTXY010000091.1:0-9260 GCA_040005945.1 Acidobacteriota bacterium | reverse complement strand
CGCAGCCAGGGTCCGTTGCAGTAGTCGCGCCGGCCGTCGGGTCCCGATCGCCACACCAGGACCGGGCAATGCTCGAGGACATCGGGCATAAAGGACGGCGACGGCGCCCCGGGACTCATCCGTTCACCTGTCCCGTGGCACTCAATCCCCCGAGCCGAGAGCAGAATTCAAACCGCCGAGAAGACGCGCGCCCAACGCCCCGCTGCTGCGCGGCGGGGACGAGCATTTTGGGTTTCAAAAGAGCCTCCCCCATTCTCCAGAGCAAAGGCCCTGCCAGACTCGGGGGGTCTCGATCCCCGACCTCAAGCCTTATTGCGTTCCGCCGACGCCTCGGCGGGATGCTCTTTTCCCTGGAGGACGGCCTCCACCGCTCGATCCTGGCCCGATTCCGGAGACTGCTCCAGCATGGTGTGGTCGGCGACGACTTCGTCGCTCAGATACTCCTGGAGCCAGATCTTTTCGACGATCGGATAGGCCGCGACGAAGGGCAGGATCAGGATCGCTCCGAGAACTCCGTACAGGCTTCCCCCCACGAGCAAGGCGACCAAGACCACCAAAGGCGTCAGGCGGAGCCTCCGGCCGTACGTTCGGGGGACGATGACGTAGTTCTCGAGCGCGTGATACAGCGAATACAGAACCACCACGGCGACCGCGGCGACGGGCGAGACGGTTAGCGCGAAAAAGGCCGCCGGGATCGTCGCGATGAACACGCCCAGAATCGGCAGCACGTCGCAAATGCCCGCGAGCAGCGCCAGAGGCAACGCCGAAGGAACGTGGAGAACCTTCAGCAGTCCGAAGGCGAATGCGCCGCAGAGCAACGACGTGAACAGCTGGCCCTGCACGTAGGCCATCACGACTTCCGACACGGCGGGCACGGTCCGGGCCATCTTGCGGCGGTGGCGGCGGGGCACATACGCCAGCAGCCAGGCGTAGGTGCGTTTCCCGTCCATCAGCAGATACAGCGACACCGCCATCACCAGAATGCACCCCAGCGCACTCTCGAGGACGAGCTGCCCCCAAGCCAGCGGACGCCGAAGGGAATGCGTCACTTCCGGAGATGTCGGAATGTCGAAGATCTCCGCCATCAGCTTCGCCAGAATCGGATGTTGCGGGCTCAAGTGCGCCTGGACGCTCTTGCGATAGGCGCCGATGTTGGCCGCCATCTCCACGGATTGGGTGGCCAGAGGAGGCAGCGCGAGCATGACGAACAAAGTCAGAAACGCCACGACACCAACAGCCACCGTCGCGACCGCGGCCCAGCGGGGCATGCGAAATCGTTCGAGTCGATCCACGGCCGGCCACAGGGTGATGGCGAGAATCAGCGACACGAGCACCAGGATCAAACTCGGAATCAGCTTCAGGATTGCCCAAACCAGCGCGAACGTGACCAGTACCCTCAGAATCGTGGAGACGGGGATCTGGAGCCGAACGTTCAGCTCCCGCGTCGGCACCTCATCCGGCGCCTCCCGGGATGCGTCCACGACAGCCGGCAGTCGCACTCGGATAGCCACCGCCACCGCGTTCGCAAAAAGCGTGCCGTAGCGAACTCAAATCGGGTTGCATGGCTGGTTCATTGCGTCCACCATGGGGTGGGGGTTCCATGCAAACACCAAGGATCATTGTTCGGGTCGGCGCCTTGCTCTTGCTTCTGACCGCTGTGGTGGCCGCAACCGTTACGGCTGCGCCCGTGTCGGTCAGCATTTCCGTCTTTCACGACCAGCTCGCTCCGCACGGGCGATGGGTATCCGCGTCCTCGTACGGCAGCGTCTGGATTCCTTCCGGCGTCGCGGCGGGGTGGGAGCCTTACGTCGAAGGCGAGTGGGTCGACACGGAGTACGGTTGGACCTGGGTCTCGGATGATCCCTGGGGAGACACCCCGTACCACTACGGAACGTGGGCCTGGGTCGAGCCCCATGGATGGGTCTGGATCCCCGGAACCGTCTGGGCGCCGGCTTGGGTAACCTGGGCGTACACCGACGACTACGTGGGCTGGGCTCCCGTGCCTCCGACCCTTTCGCTCTCCGTCCGCGGGTACTTCGGAGCGCCGATCGTGGTGCGTCCAACTCGGTACGTGTTCGTTCCCGCGCCAAAATTCATCGGGGTGCGCGTCTCCACGGTGCGGGTCCCGATCCAACAGAACGCCGTCATCTACAAGCGCGCGTCCAAGACCACGCGCTTCGAGGTCTCCAACGGCATCGTCCGCGTGAGCGGGCCTCCGCGCAAGAATATCGAACGCGCCGTCGGCAGGCCCATCGAGCGGGTATCCGTCGACCGGATCAAGACGCGGCCCACCAGCGTCGAGGCGGCCGGGATCTCCCGT
Organism: Acidobacteriota bacterium; assembly: GCA_040005945.1. Lineage (GTDB taxonomy): Bacteria > Acidobacteriota > Thermoanaerobaculia > UBA5066 > Gp7-AA6 > DAHUXD01. The sequence continues at coordinate 6,940 of JBDTXY010000091.1, read as the reverse complement.
TCCCGGAGCATCCGCGTCGTCGCGCCCGAAAAGGAGCGCCTGAGCGCTTCGGCGGCGGCGCAGGACAAGAAAGAAAAATCCCCTTCCGGGGCGCAGGCGCGGCCGGCCTCGGCGGCGGCTCCGGCGCGGTCCGAGCATCACGAAAAGGCGGAGCATCCGAACGCGAGCCGGGCGAAAAAGGAACCGGCGCACGCCGAGGCGAAGCCGCGCGACGCGGACGCCGCACGAGCCAAGCCTTCCGCGCAGAAGCCCGAGACGCGCCGCGCGACCGAGCCCGATCGGTCCAAACCCGCGGCGCAACGGCCCGAAACGCGCGCCGAGAGCGCTCGCGAGCCCGCGGCCAATGCCCCGGATGCCGAGCGTCCGGTGCATTCGGAACGTGCGCCGGCGAAGAAGCCCGCCGAAAAGCAAAAGCCGCCGAAGCAACAGCCGCCCAAAGATCAGCCCGAGGGTCACCGCCCCGACTGATCCGGCCTGCTAGGCTTGCGGGATGCCCCGCACGAAGATCGTCTGCACGATCGGCCCGGCCTCACGCTCGCCGGAGGCCTTGACCCGTCTCGTCGACGCGGGAATGGACGTCGCGCGTTTGAACTTCTCCCACGGCAATCATGCGGAGCACGCCGAGGTCCTGGAGTCGTTGCGGCGGATCTCGGCCTCCGCCGGCCGCCCGATCGCGATCCTTCAGGACCTCGCGGGCATCAAGATCCGCATCGGCGAGATCGCGGCCGGACCCGTGCGGCTGCAGCCGGGAGCCGTGTTCATCCTGACGACGCGGCCCGTCCCCGGCGACGCCACCGAGGTCTCCGTCAGCTTCCCGGACCTGCCGCGCAGCGTCGCTCCCGGCGACCTCCTCCTGCTATCCGACGGCGAAGTGCAACTGCGCGTCCGGGAAACCAACGCGACGGACATCCGGTGCTCGGTGATCGACGGCGGTTTGCTGTCGTCCCACAAGGGCATCAGCCTGCCTACCCGTTCGTTGTCCGCACCCGGGCTGACGAGCAAGGATCGGGAGGACCTACGCTTCGGCGTGGCGCACAGCGTCGATTACTGCGCGCTGTCTTTCGTGCGGGGCGCCGACGACATCCGTGCGGCGCGGGCCGCGGTGGCGGAGCTGGGCGCGTCGATCCCCTTGATCGCCAAGATCGAGAAGCACGAAGCGCTGCGACACATCGACGAGATCCTGGCGGAATCCGACGGCATTATGGTGGCCCGCGGCGACTTGGGTGTCGAGACGCCGCTCGAACACGTGCCGCTGCTCCAGAAGATGTTGATCGAGAAGGCCAACCGGGCCGGCAAGCCCGTCATCACCGCGACCCAGATGCTCCTGTCGATGGTCGAGAGCCCCCGGCCCACGCGCGCGGAGGTGGGCGACGTGGCCAACGCGATCTTGGACGGCACGGACGCGGTCATGCTGTCGGAGGAAACGGCCGCGGGACGCTACCCGGCCGAGGCCGTCGCGACGATGAAACGCATCGCCGAGGACACCGAGACGGCCTTTCCGTTCGAGCAGTGGATGCGGCGGTTCGAGGACCGCAGCCTTCAGACGCTTCCCGAGGCGGTCGCGGGAGCGGCGTGCGAGCTGGCGGAGCACATCGGCGCCGCGGTCATCGTGGCCTGGACCGAATCGGGTGCGACCGCGCGGCTGGTGGCCAAACACCGACCGCGCCGGCCGATCCTGGCGCTGTCCACCGCCCCCGCAACCGCGCGGCGGCTGGCGCTGGTCTGGGGGGTCATCCCGCTGGTGGCGGAGGCGGAGCAGAACACGGACGCCATGATGGAGAAGGCGCCCGCGCTCGCGGTGGCCCGGGGATTGATGCGGCCGGGCGAGACGGCCGTGATCACGGCGGGTGTGCCGCGCGGCGTCTCCGGCAGCACGAACCTCATCAAGGCCGCGGTCGCCACGCCATGACCGCCGCACGGGGGAAGGGCTCCCCGCATCGCAAGAAGATCTGGAACATCGCGCTGGGGATCTTCTTCCTGATCCTGGGCATCATCGGGGTCCTGATCCCCGTCATGCCGCAGCTGATCTTCTTCTTCCTTTCGGCGGTGTTCTTCTCGCGCGTCTCCAAGCGCCTGCGCCGGGCGATGCGGCAGTTCCGCAAGCGCCATCCCAAGCTCGAGCGCGCCTACGCGAACTGGCGGCGCAAGGCGCGCGAGAAGCGGCGGATGCTCATCCGCAAGGCGCGGCAGCTCAAGCGAGACTTCCAGGAGCAGATGGACGGGGCGGCGGGAGGCGAGTCCCGCTAGTCCATCTGCCTCCGCAGCACCGTCGGGATGTCGAAGTCGTCCCGCGAGGAGGCGTTGGGGCCGAAGCCTCCGGAATCATCGCCCCGCAGAAACGGCGGCCGCAGCGGTTTGCTGCCCACCGTCAGGGGCTTGGGCTCCTCCGCCTCGATCTCGGCCAGGTCGCGTTCGAGCCGGTCGAATCCGGTGGCGATGACGGTGACCTTGACGGCGCCCGCCATCTTCTCGTCGTGAACGCAGCCGAAGAGGATCTCCGCGTCCGGGTCGGCCGCCTGCTGGATGATCTGGGCCGCCTCCGTGACCTCGAAGAGCGTCAGGTCCGCGCCGCCGGTGATGTTGATCAGGATCCCCCGCGCCCCCTCGATGGACGCGTCCTCGAGCAGCGGCGAGGAAATTGCGGCCTGGGCGGCATGGATCGCGCGATTCTCGCCCTCGGCCACCGCCGTTCCCATGAGCGCACGGCCCATGTCCGACATGATCTTGCGCACGTCGGCGAAGTCCAGGTTGATCTCGCCCGGGCAGTTGATCAGATCGGAGATGCCCTGGATCGCCTGGCGCAGGACGTCGTCGGCAATCTTGAACGACTCGTAGAGGGGTGTGTTGCGCTCGACGAACGCGAGCAACCTCTGATTGGGAATCGTGATGAGCGTGTCGACGTGATCGCGCAGCTCCCGGGAGGCCCGTTCGGCCTGGCGCATGCGCTTCTTTCCTTCGAAATCGAAGGGCTTGGTGACCACGGCCACGGCCAGCGCGCCCGCTTCCGCGGCGAGCTTGGCCAGGATCGGACCCGCCCCGGATCCCGTGCCGCCGCCCAACCCCATGGCCAGGAAGATCATGTCGGCGCCCGCCACGGCGTGCGCCAGCCGGTCCTGATCTTCGAGCGCGGCGTTTCGTCCGACGTCGGGATCCGCTCCGGCGCCCAGGCCCTTGGTCAGACGCGCGCCGATCTGCAGCTTGTTCGGCGCCGCGCACTTGCGCAGAGCCTGCAGATCCGTGTTGCACGCGAAATATTCGACCCCCTTCACGCCGGCGGAAATCATGCGGTTGATGGCGTTGGATCCGCCCCCGCCCACGCCGATCACCCGAATCGTGGCGGGCGACGCGTCGCCCCCGTCCAGCTCGATCGAGAGCTTACGGTTGTCGTCGTCCATGAACTCGATCATGGGTCCTTCCCTCCGTCGCCGTTTTTTGATGGAAGCCATTAGAAGAAATCCCGGATGAATCGCGAAACCGAATTGGTCGCGTGAAAGAACGCCCGAGCCCTGCGGCGCGACGGCTTGTAGCGGTGACCGTACAGGAGAAGACCGGTCGCGGTGGCCCATTCCGGACGGGAGACGACGTCGACCAAGCCGCCGACCCCGGCGGGAACGCCGCGGCGCACCGGCCCGTCGAAGATGCCTTCCGCGATCTCGACGACGCCTTCCAACTCCGATCCTCCCCCCGTCAGCACGACGCCGGACCGAATCTCCTTGTCCAAGCCCAGGCGCTGGATGTCCTCGTGAATCAGGCCCAGCAGCTCTTCGGCGCGCGGCTGCAGGATGTCGGACAGCGTGGTCCGCGGGCAAAGCTTGGGCGCCCGGCCGCCCACCATCGGCACCTCGACCATCTCGTCTTCGGAGACGGCCGTCCGGAGCGCGCACCCGAACTTCTTTTTGAGGCGCTCCGCGTCCGTGATCGGGGCGCGCAGGACGACGGCCAAGTCGTTGGTGAAATGGTCCCCGCCGATCGGGATGACCGCCGTGTGGGCGATCGTACCTTTCTGGTAGACGGCGACCTCGGTGGTCCCGCCGCCGATGTCCACCAGGCAAATCCCCAGCTCCTTCTCGTCGGGCGTCAGGACGGCTTCGGCCGCGGCAAACTGCTCCAAGACCAGCTGGACGACCTCGATGCCGGCCTTGTTCATGCAAGTCACGATGTTCTGGGTCACCGCCACCGGAGCCGTGACCACGTGGACGTCGACTTCGAGGCGGCTGCCGACCATCCCCAGGGGGTCCGCGACCCCGTCCTGGCCATCCACCGCGAAGTCCCGCGGCACCACGTGCACAACTTCATGATCCTGAGGGATTTGCACGCCCCGAGCGGCGTCGATGACCCGCGCGACGTCCTCCTTGGTGATCTCCCGGTCCTTCCCGGCGACCGCCACCACCCCGCGGCTGTTGAAAGACCGCACGTGGGAGCCCGAAATCCCCACCCATGCCCGGGAAATCTGCACTCCGGCCATGATCTCGGCTTCCTCGGCGGCCCGTTTGGTGGCCTCGATCGTGGCATCCACGTTGATGATGTTGCCCTTGCGGGTTCCCCGGTTCGCGCAGGCGCCCTTGCCGATGACGTCCAAGGATCCGGAGGCATTCTGTTCGCCGATCAAGATGCAAATCTTGGAGGTGCCGATGTCGCACGCGACCAAGAAGCCTTCCGGTTTGGCCATCAGCGCGTTCCGCGCCGGAAGGGGGTAGGCGGCAGGAGGAAGGCGGAATTGTCTGTCCGCCTCCCGCCTTCCGTCTCCCGTCTCATCCCCGTCATCAGAGACGATTCCCTGCGCCATAGGCGCCGACGAGGATGATGCGATCGGCAAAACGGAGATCGATGGCCCGTGCCTCCCACCCGCGACTCTCAATGAAACCGCGCGCCTCGAGCAGCGCGCGAATCTTCTTCGGAGCGTCCCCCCGCAAGACCCGAACCGTTCTCCGGAAGATCGCGTCCATCATACCGAAACCCCCGTCCGGGAGCGAGGCGATTTCCGAGAGCTTGGAAAAATACTCGGGCTGCGCGGCGCGCAGCTCCTCGATCAGCTCCACGGCCTCGGACAGTGCGTGCCGGTCGCCCGTCAAGATCACGTACTCGGTGCGATCGCGGCGCGAATCGTACGGCGCGATGAGATGACCGTCCGCGCCCACCCACCAGAATCGCTCGTCCTCGCGAAAGAGCGCGACGGCCCGGCGCTCGGTCACGCGCACGGAGAGCTCCTCCGGGAATCGCTTGGTCAAGGTCACGCGCTCGATCCACGGATGCGAAGCCAGGCGGCTGGCGAGCGGCGCGAGGTCGAGCGCGACGAGATTCCTTCCGTTCCATGGCGACAGCGAGGCCAGGATCTCTTCGGTGCGGGCCCGCGAGTTGCCGGAGATGGCGAATCGCCGGACCGCGAAGTGCGAGCCCGAGAGAAAACGAAACAGACCCAACGCCGCGCAGAGCGCGACGACCGCGAGCGCAGCCAGCCGCAGCCTCGCCGGTTTCCGGCGCTTGCGGGGCGCCCCCGCGCCCCGGCGCAGAAATGGGGCTTCCTTATCCGTGGAGGCCACGGCTCAGGTACTCCTCTCCAAACTTGACGACGTCTCCCGCCCCCATCGTCACGAGCAGATCGCCGGGGCACAAAACGCGCTCCAGGCACTCAACAACCACTGCCTTATCAGCAACATACGAGATCATCCGGCCGCCCGCGCGGCGGGCCGCCTCGGCCACGAGCTCGCCGGTCACTCCCGGCATCGGCTTCTCCCGGGACGGATAGACGTCCATCACCACGGCCGCATCGGCGGCGGCCAGGGCGCGGCCGAAATCCTGGGCGAAGTCCCGCGTGCGCGAAAACAGATGGGGCTGAAACAGCGCGACCAAACGCCGATCCGGATAAACCTGACGCGCCGCGGCCAGCGTGGCCGCGATCTCGGTCGGGTGGTGGGCGTAGTCGTCCACGACGAGCACCCCTCCCCGGTCGCCCTTGGTCTCGAATCGGCGCACGACGCCCGTGAAGGCCTCCAGCGCGCGCGCGATCGACGCGAAGGGAATCAACAGCTCGCGGCCCACGGCGATCGCCGCCAGCGCGTTCAAGACGTTGTGCCGCCCCGGGAGGCGAAGGCGCACTTCGCCCAGGACGCCTTGCTCGGCGTCGGCAACCTCGAAGATCGTGGCGCCCTGCTCCAGGCGGATGCGCGCCGCCGACAGCTGCGCCTCTTCCGAGGTCCCGTACGTCACGACGCGCTTCTGAATCCTCGGGAGGAGACTGCGCGCGCCGGGATCGTCCACGCAGAGCACCACCGATCCGAAGAAGGGCACCCGGTTCGCGAAGGTCGCGAACGCATCCAGGATGTCGGGGAGGTCCTGGTACGTGTCGAGGTGATCGGCCTCCACGTTGGTGATGACCGCGACCACGGGTGTCAGGGCCAGGAAGGATCGGTCGTACTCGTCGGCTTCGGCGACGAGGTAGTCCCCCCTGCCCAGGCGCGCGTTGGTTCCGAGGATGTGCACCTGCCCGCCCACGACGATGGTGGGATCGAACCCGGCCTCGGTGAGCACCATTCCCGTCAGCGACGTCGTCGTGGTCTTGCCATGGGTGCCGGCCACCGCGATGCCCTGCTTCAGGCGCATGATCTCGCCCAGCATCTCCGCCCGCCGGATGACCGGAATGCCGCGGGCGCGGGCCGCCGCCACCTCGGGATTGGATTCCCCCACCGCCGAGGAGATCACCAGCAAATCCGTGCTCTCCAGGTGCGCCGGATCGTGGCCGGCCGAGATCTTCGCGCCCAGCTTCTCCAGCCGCTCGGTGTTGTCCGACCGCGCCTGATCGCACCCCGAGATCTCCAGGGGCGTGGCCTGCAGAAGGATTTCCGCCAGGCCGCTCATGCCCATGCCGCCGGCGCCCACGAAATGGAGGCGCCGGAGCCGCAGAAATCTCAACGCGTCATTTCCGCTTCGAACACGAGGCGGG
>JBDTXY010000090.1:0-9339 GCA_040005945.1 Acidobacteriota bacterium | reverse complement strand
TCGCGCTCGCCGCGATGGCCGCGGCCGCGTCGCTGGCCATGCGAAGCACGTTCTTTCAGACGACGCGGGGAAAGGTCCTGGGGCTCCTCGCGATCGCGGTGGCGATGCTGCCGAGCGACCTGGAGTCGCCGGCCGGTTTCCTGACGGACTACGCGCCCGGATTGCTCATGGCGGCATGGCTGGGCGTTTGCGCGTTCGGCCTCTTGCGCGACCACGCCGCGGCCTGGGTCCTGTTCGGGTTGGCCGCGTTCGGCGGGCGTGGAGCGATCGAGCTGCTGGCGCAGCCGGCGGCGGCCGATCGCGCGGCCGGATGGCTCGCGGTGGTGCTCCTCGTGCTCGCCGGTGTGGCGCTGCTCGCGGGCCGGCGGGACGCGGCTGTTCGACCCCCTCTTCCGGGCGGGGGATGGGAGGAGGCGCCGCCTAACTTCCCGTCGAGTGGTAGCGCTTGACGCCGCTCTTCCAGACGGCCAGCGCGATCCCGACCGATAGGGCCGCGATGAAGGGAACGGCCCAGAACTCCCGGGCGAACTCCCCGCGCCGCAGGAAATGGACGACGGGGTAGAACGACGCGAACGCGAACGGAATCACGAACGACAGGGTGAAGCGAATCCAGCCGTCGTAGATGGTCAGCGGGTAGCGGCCGAATTGCATGAGATTGAAGACCGGCGGAACGATGCCGATGCGGTCCTCGATCCAGAAGGACGTCGCCGTCAAGCCCACGAAGATCGCCAGGTAGATCGTCGCGCCGAAGACCGCCCAGAGGAAGAACAAGAGGAGGTCCAGAGGGGTAAACACGAGGTGCAGCCGGCGGGAGGCCCACACGACCGCCGCGGCGCCGGTGACCGTCTCCTGGAGCGCCTCCAGGCGGAAGGCCTCGAAGAGGACCTGGAAGACCGAGTCCACCGGCCGGACCAGAACGCGGTCGAATCGCCCCTCGATGAGGTACCGATCCGAGAAGAGATAGAGGTTCCAGGACAGCACGTTGAAGACGCCCAGGGGGATCAGCGAAAATCCGTAGAGGAACACCATCTCCTCGAAGCTCCATCCCTTCACCGCCGGCACCCGCGAAAAGACGATCAGCAGGAACCCGAATGAGGCCGCGGTTCCCAGAAACGACGCGAAGACGCTCGAGAAGAAATCCAGCCGGTACTCCAGCCGCGCCTTCGCGTACTGAGAAAAGTAGAGCCCGAAGAGGCGCCCGTGGCGCGCGAGGCTCCGGAACATGCTCATCCGCCTTGGATCGTGATTCGCTGCTGCGATCGCCTCCAGGCCCATTGTCCGATCGCCAGGAGGACCAACGTCCAGCCGGCCTGGAGGCAGAGCAGGTTGGCCGCCTGGAGCCCCGTGACCTTGCCCAGATACAGCGCGGCGGGCGTGTAGTTGATGTGGGGGAACGGGGAGGCCAGCAGGATCGACCGGATCGGCTCGGGAAAGAGCGTCGTGGGGATCAGCAGGCCGGAGAGCAGCTCGAGGACCAGGTACTTGGCCCGCAGGATCCCCAAAATCGACTTGCTGCGGATGGCGATCAGGCCGACCAAGAAGTTCAGCCCGGCGACCAGGAAGAAGGCCATCGCGGCCGACCAGAGGAAGAGCACGCCTGCGAGGAAAGACGCCGGCGGCTTGAGCGGGAAGATCAGGGCGAGCACGATGGAGATCGGCACCGTGAAGAGGACGGCCCGGAAGGCCGATTGGCCCGCGGCGTCCGCGATCATGACCGTCTGAAAGTCCACCGGCCGGATCAGGTTCATCGCGAGCTTGCCCTCCTGAACCTGCCCGCCCATTTCCCGATCGATCTCGTTGAAATAGAAGGAGCGGATCGCCCAGCCCACCGCAACGTACGTGATCATGTCGTCCAGCGTCAGCCCCATCACGGTCTGCCCGTTGCGAAAGACGGCGCGCCAGATGAAGTAGTAGACCGACACGTTGAAGAGATACGTCAGCACACCCACGTAGTACCGCGCGCGAAACGCCAGCATGTTGAGGAAGCCGATGCGGGCGAAGGGGACCGCCGCGCGCCAGGTGGCCGATACCGCGCTCACGCGACCCCCTCCCGGTAGATCCGCTTGACGACCTCCTCGACCTCCGGCTCCTCGATCGTCAGGTCCGAGACCTCGAATCGGTTGACGATCTCCTTGACCACGGTCGCCGGAGCCATCGTCCGACGGTCCAGGTCGACGCGATAGCGGTGGAGCCCGACCTCGCGCGCCGTCAAGCCGAGGAAGGACAGCTCCGCGTCTCCGGGGGCGTGCTTGACGTCGAAGACGATCGAGGTCACCGGAAGGATGCGGTCGCGCAACTCGTTGAGCTCTCCGTCGAAGAGCAGCTTGCCGTGATCGATGACGATGACCCGCTTGCACAGCGTCTCGATGTCGGCCAGATCGTGCGTGGTCAGCAGAACCGTGGTTCCCTCCTGCCGGTTGATCTCCTGGAGGAACTCCCGCACGTTGGCCTTGGCCACGATGTCCAGTCCGATCGTCGGCTCGTCCAGAAACAGCAGCGGGGGCCGGTGGAGCAGCGATGCCGCCAGGTCGCACCGCATCCGTTCGCCCAGCGAGAGCTTTCGGACGGGTTGATGGAGATACGCCTTCAACCCCAGGACCCGGTCGAAGAGGGCCATGCGCTCCCGGTACTGCGCTTCCGTCAGCCCGTAGATTTCCTTGAGCAGCCGGAACGACTCGATGACGGCGATGTCCCACCAGAGCTGCGTGCGCTGGCCGAAGACCACGCCGATCGTGGCGACGTACCGGGTGCGCTCGCGGTACGGCACGAAACCGTTGCAGACGACCTCCCCCGAGGTGGGCGTCAGGATCCCGGTCAGCATCTTGATCGTCGTGGACTTGCCGGCGCCGTTGGCCCCGATGTAGCCCACCATCTCGCCGGGCGCGATCGCGAACGTGACGTCCGCGACCGCGGCCATCTCGGTGGCCGTGCGGCGCACGAGCGACTTCAACGCGGCCGCGAGGCCCTCTTCCCGCCGGTAGGTCTTGAAGACCTTGGTCAGGCGCGCGACGCGGACGATCGGCTCCGTCACGTCTTGGCCAGCGCGATCGCCCGGGCGTAGACCTCGCGCGCGGGTCGGCGGGAGCTGCGCGCGATCTCCTTGGCGAGCGCCTTGACGGACACACCCGACGCCAGCGCCTCGCGGATGCGGTCGTCGATCTCGTCCTGGGTGGCGCTCTCCGCGGGACCGCGGCGGCCCTCGACGACGACCGTGATCTCCCCGCGGTTGGCGCCGCGCGCCCGGAACGCCGCTGCCAGCTCGGGCAACGTGCCGCGCATCGTCTCCTCGTGGAGCTTGGTCAGCTCCCGGGCCACGCAGGCCCGGCGGTCGCCCAGGACCCGCGCCGCGTCTTCGAGCGATCCGGCCAGGCGGTGGGGGACCTCGAACCAGACCAGGGTCTCGTCTCGCTCCCGAAGGCCCTCCAGGAGCCGCTCCCGCTCGCCTTTGCGGCTGGGCAGGAACCCCAGGAACACGTGGGGCACGGCCGGGAGCCCCGAGACCGCCAGGGCCGCAGCCGGCGCCGACGGGCCCGGGATCACCAGGACCGGATATCCGGCCTCTGCGGCCGCCGCGACGAAGCGCGCGCCCGGATCCGAGACCGTCGGCATCCCCGCATCGGAGCAGAGCACGACCGTCTCTCCCGCGGCCAGACGTTGGAGCAGCTCGGGCACGCGGGCTTCCTCGCGCGGCCCCGGGCAGGAGATGCGCCTGGCGGTCAAGTGAAACCGGGACGCGAGCTTGGCGGTGACGCGCGTGTCTTCGCAGAAGAGCACGCTCGCCTCCGCGAGGGCTTGCCGGCCGCGGGGCGACAAATCCTCGAGATTGCCGATCGGCGTTCCCACGACCAGCAGCCGACCGCTTTTTTTCGTGTCCGTCACCGGGAACGGAAAAATAGCACGGACCCTGTGGGTATGATTCGAATATGCGCCGACTTCATTCCGGGATCGCCGTGTGCCTGCTGGCTGCGTGGCCGGCGGCCGCGGAGATCGTGGATGGGATCGCCGCGACCGTCAACGACACCGCGATTCCGGAAACCGAGCTTCGCAAGGCGATGGTCGTCTCGGCGCTCTCGCCGGAGCCGGGAGAAGGGCCGGACGCCTTTCGGGCGAGGGTCCTGGATGCGCTGATCGATCAGCACCTGGAGTACGAGGACGCCGTGCGTTTCGGCCCGGCGCCACCGGACGCGGCCGAGATCCAAACGGCGCTGGACCGCCTCCGCGACAAGCTCAAGGCCGAGGGCAAGGATCCCAACGCGGAATACGCCCGGGCCGGCCTGACTCCGGAGGACGTTCGGGCCTCCATCGAGCGCCAGCTGGTGATCGCGCGATACCTGCGCGAACGGTTCGCGCCGATTGCCTACGCCGACGAGCAGCAGGCGCGCGAAGAGTACGAGAAGCGCTACGTCCCCGATCAGACGGCGGCGGGAGCCTCCGCCGCGCCGTTCGAATCGGTCGCCGACGAAATGCGCCAGCGCTCCTCGGAGCGGGCCTTCGACGACGAGGTGGCCCGGTGGCTCAAGGACCTGCGTCAGAAGTCGCGGATCTCGATCTACCGGATCCCGGTCGGAATTCCGGAAGGCCGTCCGGTGATCGTGCTCTCGACGGCGCCGCCGCCGCCCAAGAAGACTCCGACGCCGTGATCGCGTGATGTGGCGGTCCCCGATCCTCGCGGCGCTGCTCGCGCTGACAGCCGCGGCGCCTGCGGCCGTCGACCGCGGCGTTGCCGTCGTGATGCGGGACGGCGTGACCCTGCGGGCCGACGTGTTGCGTCCGGCCGCGACCGGCCGGTTCCCCACGCTGATCTATCGCACCCCGTACAACCGCCGGCATTCCGAAGAGAACGACGTCGTGCGCGCCGCCCTGGCACGGGGCTACGCCGTGGTCCTCCAGGACGTGCGCGGCCGCTACGACTCGGACGGCGACTTCGTCCCCTACGCGCACGAGGGCCGGGACGGCTACGACACGATCGAGTGGGCCGCCGCGCAGCCCTGGTCGACCGGGGAAGTGGGCACGTTCGGGCTGTCGTACCCCGGCGCCGTCCAATGGCTGGCGGCCGTCGAGGCGCCGCCGCACCTGAAGGCCATGGTCCCGGCGATGACGTTCTCCTCGCCGCGCAACTTCTTCTACGCGGGCGGGGCGTGGGACCTCTCCTGGATCTCCTGGACGTGGGAGAACATCGCTCCCCACGCGCGCGTTCGCGCGAAGCTGCCGGGGCCGCAGACCGGAAAGCAGGCCGACGCGGCCTGGACCGGTAAGCTGCAGTCGACCCTCCCGTATCGGCTGCCCTTGACCGATCTTCCGGAGCTGCGCGCGGAGGCGCCCTACTACTTCGATTGGCTGGCGTACCGGCCGGGGGATCCGTATTGGGATTGGGCGGAGCTGCGCGGCCGATACGACCGCGTGAACGCCGCGGTCCTGAACATCTCGGGTTGGCATGACGAGGCCTACGGACCCGAGGGCGCGATGACCAACTTCGCGGGCCTGCTCGCGGCGCGGCTCGGCGAGAAGGATCCGCGCGCGCGCCTGATCCTGGGGCCGTGGGTCCATGGCGGCGAAGACTCCGACCGGTCGGGCGAGCGCGCCTTCGGGCCCGCCGCGAAGCTGGATTACGCCCAGGAGATCGTGCGCTTCATGGACCGCTACGTGCGCGGCATCGACAACGGCCTGGAGCGCGAGCCGCGGGTCCGCGTGTTCGTGATGGGCGAGAACGTCTGGCGCGCGGCGGACACGCTCCCGCTGCCGGGGACCCGTCCGCTGGACCTGTATCTGGCGCCGGGAGGACATTTGACGCGCGTAGCCCCGAGCACCCCTCAGGCCTCCAGCGAGTTCGTCTCGGATCCCGCGCATCCGGTCGTGGATCCCCACGGTACGGAGCCCGGCGCCCACGACGATCGCGCGCTGGCGCTCCGAAAGGACGTGCTGGTGTTTCAGACCGAGCCGTTGACGGAACCGCTGCGCGTGGTGGGACCGATCCAGCCGGAGATCTTCCTGTCCGTGGATGCCCGGGATGCGGATCTGTGGGTGAAGCTGGAGGATGTGGCCCCGGACGGAACGGCCTGGAACCTGTCCAGCCCCGGGACCGACGTGCTGCGCGCGAGCGATCGCGAGGGCGGGCGCGAGCCCCGCTTCTTGGCGCCCGGAGAGATCGTCGCGTTGAAGCACCCCAATCTCCGGACCGGCGAGCTCTTCGCGAAGGGCCACCGGATCCGGATCGTGCTCTGCGGCAGTTTCATGCCGCACTTCTCGCGCAACCTCCAGACGGGGGAGTCGGAAGTCCAGTCCGGCGTGATGCGGACGGCCGCGATCCGCATCCATCACGATTCCGGGCATCCTTCGAGGATTACACTGCCCGTCGTGCCCGAGGGCGAGGCGCAATGAGGGCGTTTCCCGTCGCCTCCGCGTTGCTGTTTCTCGCGGCCCCGGCGCTGTTGGGGATGCGCGCCGAGGAAGTGTACATTCCGATGCCGGATGGCGTGCGCCTGGCGGCGACGCTCTACCATCCCGATGCGGCCGCGATCGGCCAGCGCTTCCCGGCGATCCTGGAGTACCTGCCGTATCGCAAGGACGACGGCACGCTCTCCGACGATCTGGAACGGTATCCCTACGTCGTGGAGCGCGGATACGTCGGCGCACGGGTCGACATCCGCGGCACGGGGCGCAGCGAAGGCCACGCTCCGGATCGGGAGTACTCCGAGCAGGAGCAGCAGGACGCCATGGAGGTCATCGCGTGGCTGGCGCGGCAGCCGTGGTGCAACGGCAACGTCGGCATGTGGGGGATCTCCTGGGGAGGATTCAACTCGCTCCAGATCGCCGCCCGGCGGCCTCCCCAGCTCAAGGCGATCGTGCCGGCCATGGCCACCGAGGACCTCTTCCAGGACGACATCCACTACATCGACGGCCTCTTCCACGTGGACGAGTACGAGCTGGCGATGGAAATTCAGCCGTCGATCACGCGGTCGCCGGACTACCCGCTGGACGAGGCGAGGCTGGCCGAGCGCTTCGACAATCCTCCCTGGTCGCTCCTCTACAAGAAGCAGCAGCGGGACGGGCCCTTCTGGAGGCGCGCCTCGCTCAACCCGGAGCGGTACGGAGCGATCCAGGTTCCCACGCTCTTAATCGCCGGCTGGTTCGACGGGTACCGCGACAGCGTGCCCCGCCTGTTGGAAAAGATGCAGGCGCCCGTGCGCGCGATCGTGGGTCCCTGGAACCACAACTGGCCCCACGAAGGCGTGCCGGGTCCCAACATCGAGTGGCGTGAGGTCGTGGTGCGGTTCTTCGATCGGTACCTCAAGGGAATGGACACCGGCATCGAGAAAGAGCCGCGGCTGGCGGTGTACGTCCGGCACTGGCACCCGCCGGACCCGAACCTGACCACGGTGCCCGGCGAATGGCGTTATGAGGAGGGCTGGCCGATCCGGCGAGCGCGCGCGACGATGCTGTACATGGCGCCGGACCGCACGTTGTCGGCGGCCGAGGCCGCCCCGGGCGCGCACGCGCTGGCCTACACGCCCTCGTCGGGAGAGTCGGCGGGCTTTTGGTGGGGCGAGCTGCTCCCGGACCAGAGGTCCGCCGATGCGTGGAGTCTGGTCTACGATTCCGAGCCGTTGCCCGAGGACATGGAGATCCTGGGCTTTCCCACGGCCTCGCTTCGGGCATCCGCCGACGCGCCGTTGGCCAACTGGTTCGCCCGGCTCTCGGACGTCGCTCCCGACGGATCGGTTACGCTGGTGACGGGAGCCGGCCTCTCCGGAGCGCAGCGCGAATCATCCGTGCATCCCACGCCTTTGGAGCCGGGCCGCCCATACCCGTTGACCGTCGAAATGCACTTCACGTCGTGGGTCTTTCCCAAGGGGCACCGGATCCGCGTGGCGGTCTCCAACGCGCTCTGGCCGATGATCTGGCCCACACCCTATGCGATGACCACGACGCTCCATTTGGGCGGCGCGGACGGCTCGCGCCTGGTCCTTCCGGTGATTCCGCCGGAAGCCCGGCCGCATCCCTCGTTCTCGCCGCCGGCACCGGCTCCCGAGGTCGCCGGTGTGAGCTCCGAAGGCGACACGTGGCCGGGCGCATGGTCGATTTGCCGCGACCCCGTCCGGCAGACCGCGCACGGCGACTGGAGCGGCACCTCGAAGAGCGAATTTTCGTGGGGCACCGTCACGGACGCGGTGCGCCTGAGCTACGACGTTTCGGACGCTCACCCGGAGGCAGCTTCGATTCAGGGGGAGGGCACCACCACGATCGCGTTGCCCGGCCGGGTCCTCGTCTGGAAGGCAGACCTGGAGGTGCGCAGCGATCAGGCCAACTTCTCCTACCGTCTGAAACGCGAGCTGTCCAAGGACGGCGTTTCCGTCCGGGAGAAGAGCTGGCAGGAGACGATTCCCCGGGATCTCCAGTGAGCGGCTCCGAAGGTCTCTGACGAGGGTCGCCGTGCGCATCGCGGTGTTCGGAGTGGGCGGCGCGGGGGGACATTTCGGCGCGCGCCTGGCCCGCGCCGGGCAAGATTTGGTGTTCGTGGCGCGGGGCGCGCATCTGTCCGCGATCCGCGAGCACGGTCTCGTCGTGGAGACGCCGGACGGCGAGATCCGCATCCGTCCGGACGCCGCGACCGATGATCCCGCGCAGGCCGGGGAAGTCGACGTCGTTCTGCTGGGCGTCAAGTCCTGGCAGGTCGAGGAGGCGGCGCGCGCGATGCATCCGATGCTCCGGAGCGACACCGTCGTCGTGCCCTTGCAAAACGGCGTGGAGGCCGCGGGACAGCTGGCCGCGATCCTCGGGGCCCCGAAGGTGCTCGGGGGCCTCTGCGCCACGTTCAGCTTCCTCACGGCGCCGGGCCGGATCCGGAGCATCGGCCAGGTCCACACCGTGGCGTTTGGCGAGCTGGACCGCCGCGTGAGCGAGCGCGTGGAACGCCTGGCCCGCGTCGTCGAGGCGGCCGGGATCCGCGCCACCGTACCGCCCGACATTCACGTGGCGCTCTGGCAGAAGTTTCTCTTCGTGGTCCCGTTCGGAGGCGTGGGCGCCGTCGCGGGACAGCCGATCGGCGTCCTGCGGTCGCGTCCGGAGACCCGAGAGATGCTGCTGGACGGGATGCGCGAGATCCGGGAGGTGGGCCAGGCGCGGGGCGTTTCCCTTCCCGAGGGATCCGTGGACGAGGCCATGGATTTCCTGGATTCTCTGGATCCCAACGGCACCTCTTCGCTCCAGAGGGACATCGGCGAGGGCAAACCGTCGGAGCTCGAGGCCTGGAACGGCGCGGTCGTCCGGCTCGGGCGCGCGGCGGGGGTCCCCACTCCCGTCCACGCGGCGATCTACGCCCGCCTGTTGCCGCTGGAGCGC
>JBDTXY010000089.1:0-9348 GCA_040005945.1 Acidobacteriota bacterium | reverse complement strand
CCTGCTGCTGACCCCGGACGGCGCGTTCGCCGGCTGCGTGGCGGGCCATCCACCGATTCTCCGGGTCGGACCGGATGGAGCGGTGCGCGAGCGCATCGGGACGGGCGCCTACCCGCTCGGGATCCGGGGCGAGCTGACCTGGGACCTGGTGTCTCGCAGCCTGGAGCCCGGGGAGGCTCTCTTCCTCCATTCCGACGGTCTGTCGGAAGCGCGCAACGCCGCGGGAGCGGAGTTCGGCGACGCACGCATCGAGGCCGCCATCCGGCGCGGCATCGGCCGCCCGGCGCCGGAGCTGGCTGCTGAAGTGGCAGCCGACATGCATAGCTTCCTGGACGGGCAGTCCGCGGAAGACGACGTCTCGGTCGCAGTCGTTCGGCGCCGGGGGTAACGGGGCCGGGCGGAGCGAGGGAATCCCGCGCGCCTGCGATCCGTTTCCTGGTGCAGCTCTTTGCCCTCCTGGGGCTGTTGACCGGCCAGGCCTGAACCCGGCCGCCCTTATTCCGCGTAATTCATTTGCCGGCTCCCGCCGAGGATCGGTGATCGGCCGGCAGGCACTAGGTAGAAAGAGGTACCCCGAATGTCCGACTCCTTGATCCTTCCGGTTGTTCCGATGCGGAACGCCGTTTTGTTTCCGGGCGTCTCCTTTCCGATCTCCGCCGGCCGCGCCGGGACCCTGCGCGCCATCGAGGCGGCTTTGAGCCAGCCGGGCCGGCAGGTTTTCGCGGTGGCCCAACGCGCCGACACGGAGGACGTGTCGGCCTCCGATCTCCACGCGATCGGCGCCATCGCGACGATCGGATCGATCCAGCGCGGACTGGGCGGCATCCGGCTCGTGCTCGAGGGAAAAGCGCGAGGCATCGCCTTGCGGTACACGACACACAAGAACGGATTTCTGGAAGCGACCGTCCAGGAGGCGCGCGAGATGCTCCCGCTGGACGCCAGCGACGCCGCCTTCGTCGGCCTCCACCGGGAGGCCCGCGAACGCGCGGCCGAATTGGGCAAGAAGCTGGGCCTGCCCGACGAGGCCGTCGAGCAGATCCTGGCCGAAGTGGATGAGCCGGGGCGTCTGGCCGATCTGGTGGCGGGGTATCTCGACGTCTCCACTGCCGACAAGCAGGCGCTGCTCGAGACGCTCTCCGTCGAGGACCGTCTGCGCCGCGTCCTGGTGCGCGTGCAGCGGCAGATCGACGTGCTCTCGGCCCAGGAGGACATTCAGTCCAAGGTCAAGGAAGAGATCGGCAGCCGCCAGCGCGAGATGTACCTGCGCGAGCAGATGAAGGCGATCCAGACGGAGCTCGGCGAAGGCGAGGGGTCGAACGGCGACGGTCTGAAGGAGCTTCGCGCGAAGCTCGACAGCCTGGATCTGCCGGAGGACGCGCGCAAAGAGGCCGACCGCGAGTGGAATCGCTTGTCGCGCATCGGGCGCGAGTCGATGGAGTCGCAGGTGATCCGCACCTACCTCGAGACGATCGCGGAGCTGCCCTGGAAGGAGCGCTCGGAAGAGAAGCTCGACGTTCCGGAGGCCGCGCGCGTCCTCGACGAGGACCACTACGGTCTGAAGGACGTCAAGGACCGCATCCTGGAATTCCTGGCCGTGCGGCAGCTGTCCCGGGAAGCCGGGAAGCAGTCCGAGAAGGCCGAGGCGGAAAAGAAAGCGGACACGATCGACGGCCAGCCGCAGCCGGGCGCCGTCAAGGAAGAGACCCGGCAGTCGGCCCGGGCTCGCGGCCGCATCCTCCTGTTCGCCGGCCCTCCGGGAGTGGGAAAGACTTCGATCGCCAAGTCGATCGCGCGCGCGATGGGCCGCAAGTACGTGCGCATCTCGCTGGGAGGCGCGCGCGACGAGGCCGACATCCGCGGACACCGCCGCACCTACATCGGGGCGCTGCCGGGCCGGATCCTCCAGGGCATGAAGCAGGCGGGCACCAAGAACCCGGTGTTCCTCTTGGACGAAGTCGACAAGCTGGGCGTCTCGTTCCAGGGAGATCCCGCCAGCGCGCTGCTCGAGGTGCTGGATCCCGCGCAGAACGACAGCTTCACGGACCACTACCTGGGGGTGCCGTTCGATCTTTCGGAGGTGCTCTTCATCGCGACTGCAAACTTTCTCCAGAGCATTCCGGGGCCGCTGATCGACCGGATGGAGGTCGTCAATTTCGCCGGGTATACCGAGGAAGAGAAGCTCCAGATCGCCAAGAGCTATCTGGTGCCCCGGCAGATCGAGGAGAACGGCCTGACCCCCGGGCAGCTCATGCTCACGGACGAGGCCATCCACGAGGTCATCGCCAGCTATACGCGCGAATCGGGAGTGCGTCAGCTCGAGCGCGAGCTCGGCGAGCTGGCGCGCAAGGTCGCGCGCCGGATCGCGGCCCGCGAGATCACGAGCGAGACCGTGGAGATCGCGGGCGTGCATCCCCTGCTGGGCCGCCCGCGGGTGCACCCCGAGAAGATGGCGCGGGAAGACCAGGTCGGCATCGCGACCGGCATGTACTACACGCCGGCCGGAGGGGACATCATGTTCGTCGAGGCCTCGCTCATGCGCGGCAAGGGCGAGCTGATCCTGACCGGACAGCTGGGCGACGTGATGAAGGAATCGGCGCGCGCCGCGTGGACGTTCGCGCGTTCGCATGCGGCGTGGCTGGGTATCGAGGAGAGCGACTTCGAGCGGGACATCCACATCCATGTTCCCGCCGGCGCCATTCCCAAGGATGGCCCGTCGGCGGGCATCGCGATGGCCTCCGCGGTCGTCTCGGCCCTCTCCAAGCGGCCCGTGAAGAACGACGTGGCCATGACCGGAGAGATCACGATCTCGGGACGCATTCTCCCCATTGGCGGTCTCAAGGAGAAGATTCTCGGGGCCATCCGCGCGGGCATCACGCAGATCGTCATCCCGAAGGACAACGAGGCGGACCTGGAAGACCTGACGGAGGAAGTCCGCACGAAGATCGAAGTCTTTCCGGTCACGACGTTGGCCGAAGCCCTGGCCGTGACGCTGCGGGATACCGCGCTTCAAGGCGGGCGCCTCTACTTCGGCGCCTCGGCCGCCACGGGCGGCGCGACGACCCAATAAGAACGAACGAATCCGGGAGGGCAGCGCGCCCTCCCGGTCCGTTGCGCCGTCGGCTTACAGGATCGCGAAGCTGACCCGGACGAACTGAATGCTCGGGTCGTTGGTCGTGTTGTCAGTCGTCGCGCCGTAGATGATGGCGCTCCCGCTGCTCACGCTGATCTCGATCGTGTCGTTGGGTTGCAGCGTCGTGCCCAGAAGCGTGTCCGAGGAGGTCTGCTCGAAATACGTCGGAAGGTAGGTCTTCGTGACGGATTGGACCACGGCGCCAGTCGCATCGTGCACGGTGAAGGTGACGAAGGCGCCCGATAAGAGCGTGCGCACTCCGATGTTGAAGCGGAAGTTCGTCACGTCCGCGGGCCCGACCAGGAAACCCGTCGATCCGGCGAAAAGGATCGTGTTCTCGGAGCCTCCCCCGTCCGGATCGAAGGCGTCTTCCGTGAACCCGGAGGTACCCACGCTTCCGGCGTCGTTGAAGACGCGCGTGATGATGATGGGGATCTGCGAGGTCTCGGGCAAGACGACGTCGATCGAGCCCAAGCCCACCTGACCCATGGTCTGGACGAGATCGGCGTACGCGACGGTCTGTCCGGCGCCGACGGTGAAGAGCAGGCTGGGATCCGCACTGGAGCCCGAGACGCCCTGCGGATGGTAGACGAACCGTCCCGAGATTTCCGTGTCCCAGGGATTGTGGAGCTGCACGCCCGTCTTGAAGAACGAACCGAAGGCGCCCGGGGTCGACCCGACGGTGGGAATCACGCGGACCACGGACTCCGTCGCCGTCCCCGTGGCGAAGACCGCGAGCACGTCCGGGGAAATCGCGTCGGCGGCGGACAGCGAAAGGTCGGAGTGCGAGTCCCCGGAATAGGCGACGTACCCGGCGCTGGCGAAGCCGCTCGAGGTGACCGCATTTCCGCAGTTGACCAGACGCTGGATGCCGATCAGATCCCCTTCCTGGACGGCCATCGGCGGTGTCAGGGTCACGGGCATCGGAGTGGCGAGGACGTCGAAGGGCCCGCGCTCACCCAGGAACACGAGCGTGTCGCCCTGGCGCCGATAGAACTTGATCTCGACGGCTCCCAGACACCCCGTGGACGACCACTGAAAGGTCGCGGTGTCCAGGACGCCGGTCGCCGTGGCGGGACGGACCAGGTCGACATCCACTTGCACGTCCGCGACCACGACGTCGCTCGCGTTGGGAGTCGTGATGTCGTTGCCAATCTGGAGTGTTTGGGCGCCCGAGGCGGCCGAAGCGAGAGCGGCGGCGAGGCAAAGAAACAGACGAGACATCCGTGAACGAACCATGGGATCACCTCCGCCATGCAGTATGCAACATGGATACCGGGAAGTTGGGCGGCGGGAGGGACCTAGGGCCCCGCGGTATGATGCGCGGCCGCGCAACCTGCGCGCCGGGCCGTCGTAATAGTTCCCGAACAAGGAGGTTTTGTGAACTTCTCTTCCCCGACCTGGGCGGCGATTGCGGCAGTCGCGATGGGGTGCCTGTCCTCCCATGCGGCGGCCGGCGCTCCCCAGACTCCCGTTCCCACCCCTCCCGCCGGCACCGCCTCCGCCGTCATCCACGGCATCGACCCGGCCGACATGAATCCGACCGTGAGCGCCTGCAAGGACTTCAACGAGTACGGCAACGGCGGCTGGCTCAAGGCCAACCAAATTCCGGCGGACCAGTCCTACTGGGGCTCCTTCACGATCCTCGAAGAGACCAATCGCGCGAACCTGAGAAAGGTCCTCGAGAAGGCCGCGGCCGGCACGAGCACTTCGGGATCGGATGAGCGAAAGGTCGGCGACTTCTGGGCCAGCTGCATGGACGAGGCCGCAATCGAGGCCGCGGGGTTGAACCCCGTCAAGCCGGAGCTGACGCGGATCGACAAGATCGGCAGCGCCGCGGAGCTCCCGGCGGCGATCGCGCGGCTCCAATCGTACGGAGTCAACGCCGGATTTCTGTTCACGGCCGAGCAGGACCGCCGCAAGTCGACCGAGGTCATCGCGTACGCCGGCCAGGGAGGGCTCGGACTGCCCGACCGGGACTACTACCTCAAGGCCGACGACGAGTCCAAGACGATGCGGGAGCAGTACCTCGCGCACGTCCAGAAGATGTTCGCGCTCATGGGCGAGGATGAGAAGCGCGCCTCCGCGGACGCCAAAACGGTCATGGACTTCGAGACGCGCCTGGCCCAGGCCTCGATGACCCGCGTCGAGCGGCGCGATCCCGACGCCACCTACAACCGCAAGACGGCCGGGGAGCTGTCCAAGCTCACGCCCAACTTTTCCTGGTCCGCCTACTTCCGCGCCGTGGGCACGGCGCCGGCCGCCGTCAACGTCGCGCAGCCCAAGTTCTTCGAGGCGTTCGACAAGGAGCTGCGCTCGACGCCGCTGGACCAGTGGAAGACATACCTGCGGTGGCACTACGTCCACGCGATCGCGCCGGAGCTCTCCAAGGCGTTCGTGGAGGAGAACTTCGACTTTTACGGCAAGACCTTGACCGGGACGCCCGAGAACGAGCCGCGTTGGAAGCGCTGCGTGAGCGCCGCCGACGGAGAGCTCGGCTTCGCGCTGGGCAAGGCCTACGTCAAGGACTTCTTCCCGCCCGAGGCCAAGGCGCGCGCGGACGCGATGGTCCAAAACCTGATCGCCGCGCTGCGCGAAGACTTGAAGACGATCCCCTGGATGGGCGACGCCACGAAGCAGCAGGCCCTCAAGAAGCTGTCCACGTTCAACCCCAAGATCGGCTACCCCGAGAAGTGGCGCGACTACGCGGGTCTCGAGATCGACCGCGGCCCCTACGTCTTGAACACGCAGCGAGCCGACGAGTTCGAGTTCCGCCGCCAGCTCGCGAAGGTTGGCAAGCCGGTGGACCGCCAGGACTGGCAGATGACGCCGCCCGAGGTCAACGCCTACTACGATCCGCAATTGAACGAGATCGTTTTTCCAGCCGGTATCCTGCAGCCTCCGTTCTTCGATGCCCAGGCGGACGACGCGGTCAACTACGGCGCCATGGGAGCCGTCATCGGCCACGAGATGACCCACGGCTTCGACGACGAGGGCCGCAAGTTCGACGCGGAGGGCAACCTGCGCGACTGGTGGACGGCGCAGGACGCCAAGAACTACGACGAGCGGTCCAAGTGCGTCGAGCGGCAGTACGACTCGTACGAGTTCGACGGCCAGCACGTCAACGGCAAGCTGGTCCTGGGCGAGGCGACGGCGGATTTGGGCGGGCTCGGCATCGCGTACAAGGCCTACAAGAAGGCGCTGGAGGGCAAGGGCGAGCCGGCGAAGATCGACGGATTGACCGGAGATCAGCGATTCTTCCTCGCCTGGGCGCGGGGCTGGGCCGCCAACATCCGGCCCGAGCTCTCCAAGCTCATGATGAACACGAACCCGCACCCGCTGTCGCAGTTCCGAGCGATCGGGCCGCCATCGACGCTGCCCGCCTTCGCCAAGGCCTTCGGCTGCGCGCCAGGCGATCCGATGGTCCGCAAGGATCTCTGCCAGATCTGGTGACACGGCCGCGGGCCGCTGAGAATTCGCTCGAGGGCGGGGGCACTCCCCGCCCTCTCTGTATTCTTGCGCCATGAGTGCCCGCAGGCCTTCCGAGACCCGAATCCTCGAGCTACCCACTCGCTTTCGCAAGGGGCAGCCGGGCTCGCGTCCCGGCGTCGAACTATCGGAGCTGGCCGGGATGCCCGCGGGCGCGCACGTGCCGGTCACGGTCATCGACTACGGGCCCGACCGGTGCGAGGTCCGCACGATCGACGACTTCGAGGCGTTCGTCCAGGAGCGGCGGGCCGACTGGGTGGCGGTGCGCTGGATCAACGTGGACGGCCTCTCCGACCCGGCGGTGATCCGCGCCCTGGCGATCAAGTACGGCCTGCATCCGCTGGCGATCGAGGACCTGATGAACCCGAGCCAGCGGCCCAAGATGGAGCCCTACGCCGCCGAGGGCGACCGCCCGGCGCACCTATTCCTCATCGTGCGCATGGTCCAGCGGGTCAACGAGCAGCTGGTCAGCGAGCAGATCTCGATCTTCGTTAACTCCAACACGATCATCACCATTCAAGAATCGCCGGGAGACATCTGGGACCCCATCCGGCAGCGCATCCAGAAGACCGGCTCGCGCATGCGCGAGCTGGACGCGAGCTACCTCCTTTACGCCCTGCTCGACGCGATCGTGGACTACTGCTTCCCGGTGCTCGAGTACTACGGCGATCGACTTCAGGAGCTCGAGGACCTCGTGCTGGACCGCCCGGACCGCGACACGCTCCACGAGATCCACCAGGTCAAGCGCGAGCTGCTGCTCCTGCGGCGCGCGGTCTGGCCGATGCGCGAGGTCGTCAACGGGCTGCTCCGCGAGCCGCACGAGTGCGTCCGCGAGACGACCCGCATGTACCTGCGCGACGTCTACGACCACGGGATCCAGATCATGGACATCATCGAGACCTACCGCGAGGTCTCCACGAGCCTGACCGAGACCTACATGAGCTCGATGAGCAACCGTCTGGCCGAGGTCATGAAGGTCCTGACCGTCATCGGGACGATCTTCATCCCGTTGACCTTCCTGGCCGGCGTCTACGGGATGAACATGCCGATCCCCGAGAACCAATGGGCCGGCTCGTACCCGGTCTTCTGGGCGGTCTGCCTGGCAGTGGCGGGCACGATGCTGTATTGGTTCCGCAAGCGAGGGTGGCTGTAGGCCCGGAGGTTAGTCCTCCAGGAGCCGAGCGACCAGCTGCGAGAGCGTGATTCCCTCGGGCAATCCCTCCAGCGAGGGGAGGCTCGCGCGCAGGGCGCCGAGTCGTTCCGGGTCCGAGGAGAAGTCGTACGCGAGGATCACCCGGGCGCCGGCGGGGATCAGGGGCGAGAGTTCGCGGATCAAGTAGAAGCCCTCGTGACGCGCCAGGTAGTGCATGGCCTGCGCCCGATCCCCTCCAAAGCGCGCCATCAAACCGGCGACGTCTCCCACGAGCTGGTCCTGCGGGGTGCGGTCGAAGACCATGTCGAGGAAGACGGCATCCACCAGGCGATCGGAAAGGATCCCGCGTGCTTCGCTGGCGTTGCCGGCCCGCACGAAGTCGGCGCGTTCGCCGCCGCCGCTCAAGCGCGCGAAACCTTCCGTGTACTCCACGCCGTCTTCGACGACTAAGACGACCCGCCGCTTCACGGCGTCTTGATCACTCCGAATTCGATGATGACGCGCTTGGTGTACTGCGGGTCGATCGAAGGCGCCACGGCGATGGTGCCCCCGTACGCGCGGACCAGCTCCGATACGACGCCCCAGCCGCGTTCCGCGCCGCGCCCCTGAATCATCTGGGTCGTCAGGGCGCCCGGGGCATTGTCCGCGAGCGCGAAGCGCACCACCGGCTCGGCGGTGACCGCGTCGCGCACCAACGAGCCGAAGAGGGTCAGCCGGGGGGCCGCGCCGCGCGTGTCCTTGAGCGCCACCAGCGTGTTCGCGAAGATGTTGCGCCAGATCGTCTCCCAGTCTCCCAGGGGGATCCGCACGCGCCACGCCGGCGCCCCGGGCTCGGGGAGGCCCTTGGTCGCCAGCGCGGGAGCCGGAAGCTTCCGTTCGCTCGCGACGTTCTCCACCAGGGCGCCGAGGCTCTCCGCCGACACGGTCGTGGTCGCCAGCGCGTCGAGGATCTGCTCCATGTCCTTGAATTGCATGCCGGACAGAAGGGCCGAAGCCGTGGCCAGACGCTCCGACGCGTGTTGGATCAACTTGGGCGCGGCGCCGTCCCGCTCCTTGCGAATGCGGCGGATCGCCGACTCGGCTCGGGACAGCGCGTCCAGGCCATCGGCGGCGCCGGACAGCAGCGGATCCCGCCGCAGATTCAGGCGCGCGCCGCTGGATCGCGCCAGAGCCTGCAGGTCCGAAATCACGCGGCGCCCTTCCGAGACCAGTCCGCGGTGTTCGGGGCTCGCCGCGGATCCGTAGAGCCTTTGCTCGAGCAAGTCGGCGACTTCTCCGGGCGAGGCGGACAGCCGCTCCGACGCGTCGCGAAGCAAAAGGCTGCCGTGCTTGACGACCTCGTGCTGCAGACGTCCCAGGATCGGGCGCGCCAGGCGCGCCTGCGAGGGATTCTGGGTCAGCCACTCCTCCAGCGTCCGGCCGGACCGACGACGATAGACGATGACCGAAGCCAGCAACGCGGCCAGCGCGATCACCGCCGCGATCGACGCGCGGTTCCTGCGCCGGTGCCCCGACAGTTTCTCCACGGACGCGCGCGCCTCGGTGGCGTGGGCTCCCTGGGCCGCTTGCGCCAGAT